>JAEZLB010000233.1 GCA_023435945.1 Pseudomonadota bacterium
AACTTGATAGCTCGCTCTCAGCGGCCTGCGTTTTGCTCGTTACGCTTCTCTCGCTCCTCGCCATCGAGGTTGCATCATCAGGTCGTTTCGCGCTCCTCACATGCACCATACACAGGCTCCATGCGGAACTAATCGGCCTCCCGCCGGAAATGTGCCGGCGCGCAAACTCGAGTTATCCCCGGTCCAGATCACTCTGAATCAGAACCAGACGATGAATGGCAGCGTCGGATGCCAGCTCGCTGTCTGCACCCGGCATTATCTGTCTAACAACCTCCGTGGCTGACCGCTCACTCGAGTTCTGATGCACCGAAACGAGAAACGTGGTCGCATCGGCCAAGGCCTCGCCCTGGGGTCCCTTCAACGCACCGCTAAGTTCGGTCAGCGCTTGCGTCGCCTTTTTCTCACATTCGTCCATGAATGAACTCTCGGCCGGCAGTAGATTCTTGCCGACCAGCAGTTCCTTGGTCGCGTGAAGCGAAAGGATGGCTTCTAGAGCCTGGTCGAAAGAGCTGCACACGCTGCTCACGTGGAGCTTCTTCGGCGAGTGAGCACCCCATCTCTCCGCAAATCCTGGATCGCACATCGGTGAGAACCGCGACAGGAGCTGCGTTGCGCATGGCGCAATCACTCGCTCCTTGATCACGGGCACAACGACTAATGAGTTGAGCTTCGGTACCTCACTCTGCAGGTCCGGGATCTTGCTGGCGAACCATGTTAAGTACGTTACGAGATCATCACACGTCGCCATTACGCAGACGTCAACCTCCGGCCAACGCGTGTTCCTTGAGCCCGACAAGCGTTGGGCGAGGACCGAAACGCTCACGCCAGGAATCGAGAGCAACCCTGCTAGTCGTTCCTTCAGCGTGCTGGTTTGACGCTCAGCCGAGACGCGTACTCGCTCCAGTGCGCGGCGCACTCCGCTACCGCGCCCCCACGCGTCGTGCGACGCGCCGAGCGACACACCGGAGAGAAATACTTGACGTAGACCTTCTGTAAGCTGCACCAGCTCATCTAGCAGAGCATGGGGTGCACCGCCGACGTAGGTCCATCGCATATCGTCCCTGCAAGATTGGATCGATTTGGCAATTGACTCCATCTCCATTGCAAGCAACTCGCGACGAACTTGCGGATCGCAGAGGCGTTCGCATGCCCGACGAATCTCCTCTATTAACTGACCTGTCGGATCAGTGAGGGAAGAGGTGCGATCGAGGCCGAGCGCAGTTTCCGGTCGCTCCAGCGGTACTGCTGGAGCGATTTGCTCAACGATCGCAAGGGCCTTCAGTTCATTGAGGCTTCTCTGCTTTGGCCTTCGGCCTCGGCAACGCACATCGGCATGCTCTCGGAATAATCTAGTTGCGATTTCAAGCGTTTCCTTCCGCCGCTGCAGTACCTGCGTCACTGGCTCGGTCGCAACCTTCGATGCTGCCGCATGCACCAGCATTCGGTTCCACGTGACTGTCGCCTTGCTTGGCGAATTCTCTCGCCCGATCCGCTTCACTCCCATCGAATAGTCACCGATGGTGATCGGCTCACCGGTAACTGGAAGCGGTCGCACGGTCACGACTTCAGCGCTTGGAGCAAGAGCGAGGGCACGCGCGGCGTGATCAAAGACGATGCTATCTGGCCGATTGAGCAGCTCGCCAGTTGCAGCCAGCAGGTCAGCGCGCACCTCGACACGTTGCTGCTCTTGGCTGTCGGAGGCGTCGACGGCCGCTGGGACCACGACTTCCGGCCTCAGCGCCCAGGGTGTCTCCTGCCATAGCCGATCAAGTAGCGCTCGTTCTCCACCGAGCGCATCGACCCAACGATGCGCCAGCGCGGGCGAAAGTTCGTACGCCATTGCGAGTGTCGACGCTACTTCCTGGATCTCAGCGCCTGCCAAGCGTGCGCCCACACTCATCAATGCGTCGACTCGTGAGCCAAGGGTGAGACCGACAAGTGAGCGCACCAAGTACTGTATCTGACGGGCCGATTGGGCCAGACCAAGAAGCTGACAGAGCGAGGTGTGGGACAACGCATCAAGCAGGCGCATGCGCAAATCAGGCGCCGCCCGGGCTTTGAACTCCCTTCTGATCGCCGCAAAAGCCCGAAGGACTGAATTCTCGCTCTTTTCGTCATCACCGAGCGCCGTATTTAGCGCGATCATGATCAGAAAGTAGTTGCCCGGATCGATGTGATATTGGCGTGCGACTTCTGCGAACAGCTCTGCATCCGAATCGAGCGTCGCGATCTTCAATCCTTCGAGCGCTCCCGTTAAGACTGCCGGATCAGATTGCAGGGCAATTCTTTGACCTATGGCTGCTATGGCATCAGAGATCTCAATCTCTCGCGCTCGAATCGCTCCAGCAAGTACGTGGCGCACACCCTCCGCATTGACGACGCTCAACGCAGCCGCGCGCGCCTGGTTTATCGTTCCTGGCGACACCTGCAGGCAGGCTTCAAGCACACACTTCGCGCGTAGCTGATGTAGCGCCGCAAGCTCATCATGACCTGTACGGCGCAGTAGATGCTCATTGAGCAGTCGCTGTAGCGCGCCGCCGAACGCGGCTCCACTTAGGCCCACTCGCTCAGCCAAGAGTGCAGAGCTGACGCTTGCGCCGAGCGATCCTGCGGCGCTTGTGAGCCGAAGAATTTCGAACTCCGCTTCGCGTCCTTCGAGGATTCGCTGCCTCACCTGCTCCTCCACAACATCGCGCAGGCGCCGGCCGCGACTCAGAATGTGCGCATACTCGAGCAGTAATCCCCGTGATTGTTCGAAGGGTTCCTTCCAGAACGGCCATGACGTCTTACCTGCCGCCCTGAATCGCTCCCACATCCGACGGGCAAAGCTCTCGTCCAGTTCCAGACGCATCTGACGGCAATCAGGCAAACGCGGCAGCACCGCAACGTCCTCTTCCCGAACACATCCAAGCGCGAACAGGCCCCGCCGCGAGAGTGTGAGATCACAGACGAAATCCCACTCGCCTCCCGCACCCTTCCCAGCGTCATCGACATACAGCACGATGGGCGAGGAGTCATCCGGCTCCTGTGCATTAATGAATCGTAACAGCGCTTCCCGATCAGTGATGGAACACCGTCGAATCTGGATCCACCGGCACGCGTGCCGTGTCCGTAGCCCTGCGAGATATGCGAGTGCACTCTTGCCCGCACCCGATGGCCCCACAATCAGAAGCCGTCGCGCGGGAAAGAGGGCAGACAGCACCTCGTCGACCAGCTCGTCTCGAGCCAACACAAGCCCTGCGGCAACATGTCCGGCGACCGTCGCAACACCCTCGTAGTAGTTCTCTTCCGGCAGCGCATCTATGAATGAAACAAACTCCGCGAGCCCTTCTTTCGTTGCTGTCTCGACGGCCTGTAGGTCCATGAGATTGAGAACGGAATCGATCTCACGGTCGATCTCACCAACCGTTATCTTCGCTCGTTCCGCGTACGTTCGGCCGGACTGCGCATTGGCGTCCGCAAGGTCGCCGACAATCCTCATCAATCGGTGCACGCATGCGAGTGCTGCCCCGCGCGCCACTCTTCTCTTGCGCGCCACGGCATCAGCAGCGTGACCAACGGGGTCCCTCCACGTTATCAACTTGCCGTCCCTCAGCGAGGCTGCCGGCTGGAGATGTGTGCCCCATGCGTCGAACTCTGACAGGCGACGTGCCCAGCTC
>JAEZLB010000266.1 GCA_023435945.1 Pseudomonadota bacterium
ATCTCCAGCAACTGCTCGCAGGTACGCAAACCGTAATATTGGCTGGCCACTTCTGCCGCGACACTGACGCGGGCCTCATGCCACGCTGCTTGCGCTCCCTGCAAACGTGTTTCCGCTGCGGTGCGCGCTGCCCGGTTGCCGCCAAACAGGTCGATTTCCCATGCCGATTGCAGGGCGCCTTGTGTGGTGGTTCCCATGGGCATGGGGGGCTGGGCGCTCGACCGCACAGTGCTCGCTGTGGCATCGAGGTTGGGCAGCAGCGCTGCAGCGGCGTCAGTACGTGCAGCACGCGCCTGCTCAAGGCGCGAACGGGCCGACGCAATGGTCGGACTGAGCGCCTGGGCGGCATCGATTAATTCCGGCAGCAGCGGATCTCCCTGCTCGCGCCACCATCCTGACAGATTCGCCAGCGTGCCCTGATGAGGCAGCGGCACCTGCCATTCGGCTGGTAAAGGTACGTCTACGCTGCGGGTGGATGACACGCTAGCACAAGCGGAGAGCAGAAGCACATTGCTTATCAGGAAGGCTTGGCGAAAAATATTCATAAAAAGTTGTACGACACGGGTTTACAAGCGCAGAACTTGCTACGCCCCCGCAAATCTATAGGGAAAGGAATGTTGCCGAAAGAGGTTCAGGCTGATTTTGTCACGCTGCGACAAATATTTACATTTTTACCGATGTTGTCATAGCAATCATTTTACGTGGATTCGATGGATGCCGGACTGAGCTGAGTCGTCATCCATCACTTCCCGCCGGCGAAAGTCTGCACCGAACCGTAAACCTCCTATGCGCTGCCCCTCTTTATTTTTATTCCAGCGTGGTGCGACACATTCAGTGCTAATAGACACCTTCCTCTACAACTCTTATGTGTGAAGCATCGTACCCCACCCCCTTGGCTCAGGCGGGCGAGATGATTCGCAAGGAAAAAGGATAAAAATACATGGCTGGCCTACACGACTTACCGAACATAAGTGGCCCGCACCTTGATGTGCCGACACTGGCCAAACTCAATGCGCTCAAACCATCCGCACATCCTCCCCGCATTCTGCTGTTATATGGCTCATTGCGTGAGCGTCCCTACAGCCTTTTGCTTACCCTGGAAGCGGAACGCCTTCTCAAGCACTTTGGTGCGGAGACCCGGGTATTTGATCCCCATGGCTTGCCGATGGTAGATAGCTGTTCTGCGGACCATCCCAAAGTGCAAGAACTGCGACAGCTCTCCCAATGGTCAGAGGGGCAGGTCTGGTGCAGTCCCGAACGGCATGGCGCCATGACAGGAGTATTCAAGTCACAGATTGATTGGCTACCATTGGAAGTGGGCGGCATCCGCCCTACGCAAGGCAGAGCGCTGGCCGTCATGCAAGTCTCCGGCGGCGCGCAATCCTTTAATGCCGTCAATCAACTGCGTGTGCTAGGCCGGTGGATGCGCATGGTGACCATTCCCAACCAGTCATCCGTTGCCAAAGCCTTCCAGGAGTTCGATGACAATGGCCGCATGAAACCGTCGCCCTACTATGAACGACTGGTTGATGTGATGGAGGAACTCTACAAGTTCACGCTGCTGGTACGGGATCGCTCCGATTACCTGACCAGTCGTTATAGCGAACGCAAGGAGAGAACTCCTGAAATTGCGTCGGCACTGACTGCGACAGCAATGAGCCATGAGTCTGGCACCGACGAAACAGAGGTTGACCTGGAGTGACCACGCCGGCGCACATGGAATAGGACCTGCATACCTGCCCCGGCACCACCAGCCTGATATCGTCTTACACCGACATGGCTGACCTGTATTGAGCCCTTACCTCCTGCGGACTTAACTTCCCCAGGAAAACGCCATTACCAGCGGTCTCCTTGCCGGCTTCATTAGCCAGGACAAAACGCACGACAGAATCGTCACGCATAGCGAAACACTGCAGGGCAGGCTTTATCAAGATCAAACATCTGCTGGTAATCTGCCCGGCGCGCCAGTGTAAAAAGAGAGGCATCGGCACGGGCTTTTACGTGTGTTGAATGGAGCACTTACTGTCACTGCAGGCTGCGCAGCTGCCACCTTTATTGCCACCATCCCGTTATATCAGTCAAAGGGATCATTCCTTGCATTAAAGCCATAGTTAAAGCCGTGCCGGAGTCAATGCAAGGGCGCTGGTTGAACATTTCTTATGTCTTTTCCTCCAATAAGAAAGTCTGCCCGATAAACCCCTTGCTCCTTTCATCACTTCAACCATGAATCATCATTTGGAAAGCGTACTGAGCTACCTTGACGAGCATCAGATGAAACTGGTCACGGCGGAATCATGTACTGCCGGCCTGACGGCTTCGACACTGGCAGAAGTACCGGGCTGCGGGAGCACGCTGGAATGCGCCTTTGTCACGTACTCTGCCAATGCAAAAATCGGCATCCTGGGCGTGAAACCGGAAACGATAGAACAGTACAACCTGACCAGCGAAGAAGTCGCACGTGAAATGGCTGAAGGAGCGCTGCGTGTGAGCGGCGCTAATGTCGCGCTGGCCGACACCGGCCTGGCTGGCCCCTCCAGTGGTGATAGCGACATCCCGGTGGGCACGGTCTGCTTTGCATGGGCCTTCCAGCACAAGGATGGCGTTCAAACTTTTTCAGAAACCCGCAAGTTCAATGGTGATCGCAATGAAATACGGCAGGCTAGCGCCGATTACATGATCAGCCGCATCTGGCATTATCACAATGAAGTAATCAAGGGAAACGCTCGCGATAATGCCGGCTGACGCTGTATGTCGCACGCATGTCAACCAACGCTCAGCGAAATAGCGCTCACAAAACCAACAAGGATCGTACCGTGGACCAGGCCCATCGCAGCATCGAACAACAGCACATCATCAATGCACTGCACGTCACTTCTTCGTTTGATGTGCAAGCCGAAATTGCACGGCGCACCGATTTCCTGTGCGACTACCTGACGCAGACCGGCATGCGCAGCTACGTGCTGGGCATCAGTGGCGGCGTTGATTCAACCGCAGCAGGATGCCTGGCTCAGGCGGCAGTCCGCGAGGCGCGCAAGCGCGGCCATGAAGCAGAGTTCATCGCTATACGTTTGCCCTATGGCATACAGAAGGATGAGCAGGATGCGCAGAATGCCGTGCAAGCGATAGCACCGGACAAGGTGCTCACCATCGACATCAAGCCGGCCAGTGACGCAATGCTGGCGGCTGCAAAAGCGGGCGGCCAGTCTTTTGCCAACCCTGAACAGGAAGACTTCATCCTGGGCAATATCAAGGCACGGCAACGCATGATTGCTCAGTACGCGGTGGCCGGCGCAGCACGCGGCCTCGTGATCGGCACCGATCATGCGGCCGAAGCCCTGATGGGATTCTTCACCAAATTCGGCGACGGTGCCTGCGACGTCGCACCGCTGACCGGTTTGAACAAGCGCCGCGTGCGCGCCTTGGCCAAGGCATTCGGCGCGCCTGATGAACTGGTGTACAAGGTACCGACCGCTGATCTGGAAAGTCTGGTGCCCCTGAAACCCGACGAAGCGGCGTTCGGCATCTCCTATGAGGAAATTGATGATTTCCTTGAAGGAAAGCAGGTCAGCGACCTCGCGTATGACGTGATCTTCAGCCAGTACCAGGCAACCGCGCACAAGCGCGCCTTGCCGCTGGATATATCCAATATATGAGTATGAGGGCCGCCCAGTCCTACGGGAATCTATCAGCCAAGGACGGCACCTGCCTCGAGCGAGGCCGCGCTTGCACGTCATGCCGTTTTATTACTCCGGCGCAGGCTTATTCTTATGGGAGAAAAGCATAAACCCTAACGTTGCGTCAGGGTCAAGCGGGA
>JAEZLB010000319.1 GCA_023435945.1 Pseudomonadota bacterium
CCGGCGCTGACTGGCTGATGCGTTTCACGCATCATTTCCCCAGTTACGTCTGGCTCAATCCCTCGCCGGAACGCATGTGGCCGTATCGCCAATCGATAGGCATCATTCGCCAATTGATGCATGACCGCATGTTCCCGCTCACTCTGGAAGGGCTGGAACATGCGATGCAAGCGCTTAGCAAGTAACACGCCCTACTGCCCTTGCTTGACAATGACCCAGCGCAAGAGTACTGTACACATCCACAGTACAAAAATTTTCCGCAGGGGCCAAAGCCAGTCCTGGTGCGCGTTTCCGCCATTTTTACGAACCCGAGGTGTTGTTTCTCTTCCCGCTTCGTCGCCAGCAAAATGGATTTTCATTAGAATGCAGGCACCTTTTACAGCGCCCCGCAGCGCCTTCCCGGGCGCTTCATGTTTCATCTGACAATTCAATTGAATGGCCACTAAAAAGACCTCCCCTTCCGATTACAGCGAAAAATCCATCCGCGTCCTGAAAGGCCTGGAACCGGTCAAGCAGCGTCCGGGCATGTACACCCGCACCGAGAACCCGCTGCACATCATCCAGGAAGTGATCGATAACGCATCCGATGAGGCATTGGGTGGATTCGGCAAGAATATTTTCGTCACGCTCAACACAGACGGCAGCGTCACGGTTGAAGACGATGGCCGAGGTATTCCGGTCGGACTGCATCCCGACGAAAAAATACCCACCGTGGAAATCGTTTTTACGCGACTGCATGCCGGTGGCAAATTCGACAAGGGCAGCGGCGGCGCCTATGCTTTTTCCGGCGGCCTGCATGGCGTGGGTGTCTCGGTCACCAATGCGCTGGCTTCGCGCCTGGAAATCACGGTATGGCGCGAAGGCGGCGTACACCAGATCGTATTTTCCAATGGCGACGTGATCTCCCAACTGAAATCGCGCCCGGCCACCAGGGAAGACAAAAAATCCGGCACCCGCGTGACCGTCTGGCCAGATGCGAAATATTTCGACTCGCCGGTCATTCCGCTGGCAGAACTTCAGCGACTGTTGCGCTCCAAGGCAGTGTTGCTGCCGGGCGTCAAGGTCACGTTCACCAATGCCAAATCCGGCGAAACCCAGACTTGGCAGTATGAACAAGGTTTGCGCGGTTACCTGAATGAATCGCTGGCCCAAAACGGCAATGGCGAATTGCTGATTCCCTTGTTCGAAGGTGAACAGTACGCAACGGCCGACGCCGAAGGTTTTGCCGACGGTGAAGGCGCGGCCTGGGTCGTGGCATGGACCGACGAAGGCTCGGTGGTGCGCGAATCCTACGTCAACCTGATTCCGACGCCGGCTGGCGGCACGCATGAATCCGGCCTGCGCGAAGGCTTGTTCACTGCGGTCAAGAGCTTTGTAGAAATGCATGCGCTGCTGCCCAAAGGCGTGAAGCTGCTGCCGGAAGACGTATTTGCGCGCGCCTCGTTTGTGCTGTCGGCCAAGGTGCTCGACCCGCAATTCCAGGGGCAGATCAAGGAAAGACTGAACTCGCGCGACGCCGTGCGTCTGGTCGCCAGCTTCTCGCGCAGCGCGCTGGAACTCTGGCTCAACCAGCACGTGGATTACGGCAAGAAACTGGCTGAACTGGTCATCAAGCAGGCCCAAAGCCGCCTGCGCTCCGCGCAGAAAATCGAAAAGAAGAAGTCCTCCGGCGTGGCTGTATTGCCTGGCAAACTGACCGATTGCGAGTCCACCGATATCAGCCGCAATGAACTATTTCTGGTGGAAGGCGACTCCGCCGGCGGTTCGGCCAAAATGGGCCGCAACAAGGAATTTCAGGCCATTCTTCCCTTGCGCGGCAAGGTGCTGAATTCCTGGGAAACCGAACGTGACCGCCTGTATGCGAACAACGAGATTCACGACATCGCGGTGGCCATCGGCGTGGACCCGCACGGCAAGAATGACAGCCCCGATCTGTCGGGCCTTCGCTACGGCAAGATCTGCATCCTCGCCGATGCTGACGTGGACGGCTCACATATCCAGGTGCTGCTGCTGACCCTGTTCTTCCGCCATTTCCCCAAACTGATCGAACAAGGTCATGTGTGGATTGCACGTCCACCCCTGTATCGTATCGATGCGCCGGCACGCGGCAAGAAACCCGCGCAGAAACTGTACGCGCTTGACGATGGCGAACTGGAAGCGATCGAAGACAAGCTGCAGAAAGATGGCGTGAAGGAAAGTGCCTGGACCATCTCGCGTTTCAAGGGCCTGGGTGAAATGAACGCGGAACAGTTGTGGGAAACCACGATGAACCCGGATACGCGCCGTCTGATGCCAGTGTCCCTGGGCAGCTACGACCAGATGGCGTCGGAGACCCGCATGAACATGCTGATGGGTAAAGGCGAAGCCGCTGCGCGCCGCGCCTGGCTGGAAGAACACGGCAATGAAGCCGAAGCAGATATCTAAAGAGATTCGAACACGATGACTGAACAAGCAAACCTGTTTGACCAAGCACCGGCTGAGGACGGCGAATCGCTGACACTGGCGACTTTTGCCGAGCGCGCCTATCTCGACTACGCGATCTCGGTGGTAAAGGGGCGCGCCCTGCCCGATGTATCTGACGGCCAGAAGCCGGTACAGCGCCGCATCCTGTATGCCATGAATGAACTGGGCCTGGGGCCCGCCGCCAAGCCGCGCAAATCCGCAGCCGTGGTCGGCGATGTGCTCGGCAAATTTCATCCGCATGGCGACCAATCCGTCTACGATGCGCTGGTGCGCATGGCGCAGGATTTCTCACTGCGTTATCCACTGATCGACGGCCAGGGCAACTTCGGCTCACGCGATGGCGACGGTGCTGCGGCCATGCGATACACCGAAGCGCGACTGACACCGATCTCGCGCCTGCTGCTTGATGAAATCGACATGGGTACGGTGGACTTCCAGCCCAACTACGACGGCTCGAATGAAGAACCCAAGCTGCTACCCTCGCGCCTGCCCTTCGTGCTGCTCAATGGCGCCTCCGGTATTGCAGTCGGCCTGGCGACCGAAATTCCCTCGCACAACCTGACTGAAGTCGCCAAGGCAGCAGTTACTCTCATTCGCAATCCCAAATTGTCGCATGCCGAGCTGATGGAAATTATTCCCGGCCCGGACTTCCCCGGCGGCGGACAGATCATCACTGCGCCTTCCGCGATTGCCGATATGTATGAAAACGGCCGCGGCTCAGTGAAAGTGCGTGCACGCGGACAGATCGAGGACTTGGCACGCGGCCAATGGCAGCTGGTCATCAATGAGCTACCGCCCGGCACGTCTTCGCAAAAGATCTTGGAAGAAATCGAAGAGCTGACCAATCCCAAGGTCAAGCTCGGCAAAAAAGCACTGACACCGGAGCAACTGTCACTCAAGCAAACCCTGCTGGGACAACTCGACGCAGTGCGCGACGAATCCGGACGCGATGCGCCTGTTCGCCTGGTGTTCGAGCCCAAGTCGAAGAACCTTGACCAGACCGAATTCACCAACATGCTGCTCGCGCATACTTCGCTGGAAACGAATGTCGCGATCAACCTGGTGATGATAGGCATCGATGGCCGTCCCCGCCAGAAACCGCTGGGCGACATCCTGCGCGAGTGGATCGAATTCCGCTTTACTACCGTCACGCGCCGTACCCAGTTCCGCCTGCAGGAAGTCGATGACCGCATCCATATCCTGGAAGGCCGCGAGGCGGTACTGCTCAATATCGACAAGGTCATCAAGATCATCCGCGAATCGGACGAACCGAAACCTGCGCTGATCCAGGCCTTCAAACTGTCGGACAGGCAGGCTGAAGACATCCTTGAGATCCGCCTGCGCCAATTGGCAAGACTGGAAGCGATCAAGATCCAGCAGCAGTTGGCCGAACTGCGCAACGAGAAGGCAACGCTGCAAGACCTGCTCGACAATCCTTCTTCGATGAAGCGCCTGATCATCAAGGAAATCGAAGCGGATGCGAAACAATATGGTGATGCGCGCCGTACGCTGATCGAAGAAGCGGAAAAAGCCGTCGCCGAACAAAAGATCATCGACGAGCCGGTTACCGTTGTGGTGTCCCAGAAGGGCTGGGTACGCGCACGCACCGGTCACGGCCACGATGCCTCGCAATTCACGTTCAAGCAGGGCGATGCGCTGTACGGCACCTTCGAATGCCGCACCGTGGATACGCTGCTGGCACTGGGCTCCAACGGCCGCGTGTATTCGGTGCCAGTATCTGCGCTGCCCGGCGCACGCGGCGATGGCGTACCCGTCACCACACTGATAGAGCTGGCAACCGGCAGCCGGATTGTCCACTATTTCGCCGGCACGCCGGATACCACGTTGCTGTTGGCCTCCATGGCCGGATACGGATTTATTGCCAAGGCAGGCGACATGATCAGCCGTACACGCGGCGGCAAGTCCTTCATTACGGTGGACGCAGGCGTTGAACCCGTGGCCCCGACCAAAGTCGACGACGACCACAGCGCCATTGCCTGCGTCTCGGAAAAAGGACGCCTGCTGGTATTCGGCTTTGACGAGATCAAGCAGCTATCCGGTGGCGGGCGCGGCGTGATCCTGATGGAACTGGAAAAGAATGAAAAGCTGGTTGCAGCGCAATCCATCAATCAGCGCGGCGTCATCGTGCTCGGCATGGGCCGTGGCAGCAAGCCCCAGGAATTGCGAATGACCACGGCGGATGTAAAAGCCCATATCGGCAAACGTGCCCGCAAAGGCAAGGCACTGGAATCGAAAATCAAACCTAGTGCACTGGCGCCGATTAAGTAATCGGTGAACGTCACAAGCATTTCGTTCTCAATAAAAAATAAGCCGGCAATGCCGGCTTATTTTTTTCAGCTTAAGGTAAGCTCGCTATGCAAATCCTGGACTTCCTCCAATCGAGCCCGCCCGCAAAGGCAAGGCACTGGGCTCCAAGGTTAAGCCCAGCGCCCTGGCAGCGATTAGTAGGTGCAGAAACATCGTACCAGGCATCGCTCATTGCTAAAATAACTGAAAGTTACGGAATGAACGTCTACTATCCCCTCGTAGCTATCTTTCAAGCAGGGCAACTACCGGCTAAAGGCAGTCACTGCCCCCAGAATATTTACTCAAGCGACGACAGCATAATGACATCCTTAGTCGCCATTACGTCGGTGATCGGGAAGAAATGGCGCTGAAGACAAGAAGAAGGACCGGGTAGATGAACCTGATGCTATCGATCAGTACCCTACTTACAAATCCCCGGTCGGGCTGCTCACTTTGTTCGATGGACTCTGGCGCACAAAATCGGTGTTCTTTTTTACTTAACTATCTGCCACCCCTTAGACGGCTCAGGAGAAGTACTCCATGATCAATGTCGAACAGATGCGCTTAATTCTTGAGGCGTTGCCGGATCCAGCGTTCATCCTGTCCCGCAGTGGAAAATACGTTGCGGTGTTCGGTGGCCGTGATACGCGCTATTACCACGATGGTACCGGCCTGGTCGGTCTGTATATATCCGACGTGGTCAAGCCTGAGAAGGCAAACTGGTTTCTCGAACAGATTGCCAGGGCGCTGGAGTCTCGAAAGCTACTCGTTGAAGAGTACGAACTGAGCAACAGGGACGTAAAAGGTCTGGACGATGATGGCCCCAAAGACCCGATCTGGTTTGAAGGGCGCATCCAGGCCCTGAATTTTTTAGTGGACGACGAGGAGGTGGTACTCTGGGTTGCGAGTAATATTTCAGAGCGCCATATCCTGGAGGGCCGACTAAGGGAGCTAAGCGACACCGATCAGCTCACCGGCCTTTTCAACCGAAGAAAGCTCGAACATGACCTGGCACATCACTACGAGGCATCGACACGGTATTCCGTACCGACTTCCATCTTGATGTTTGATCTGGACAACCTCAAGTATATCAACGACACCAAGGGACATTACGCTGGGGATGAGATGATCCAGGCTGCGGCCAACATTTGCCGTACAGCGCTCCGAAAAACAGATACCGCATGCCGCTTCGGCGGCGATGAGTTCGTGGTTGCTCTGCCCAACACTGGCCGTGAGCAGGCTATGCAACTCGCCCGGCGTTTACATGATTGTTTCAGAAAAGAACTAAGCCGGTTTTCAGTCGAGGGCACTGTCGTTACAGCGAGCATTGGTGTGACAACTATCGCGCCGGAAGATCGATCCTACAAGGACACACTTAAACGGGCCGATCGTGCTCTGTATGCAGC
>JAEZLB010000007.1 GCA_023435945.1 Pseudomonadota bacterium
GTGATCAGCCAGTTGCTGCTGGCTATTCCGCTGACCTTGCTTTATCAGGTGGGCATATGGGTGGCGCCAGCATTTGCCCGTGCGACGCGTGCGCCGGAAGAGGCAGCCTGAGGGCGCAATAGGGTTGATGACGTCAGCGCATTCAAAAGAAAAGGCCGGTAACCCGGCCTTTTCTTATTCCGCTGCAGGATGCTTGAGGCGCGGGCGGGTGCCCACTTTGACATCCAGACTGGCTTCCTGAGTTTTGCGCAGGATGCCCAAGGAAGCTTTTTGTCCTGGTTGAAGTTGCGCAATCATGTTCAGCTAATCGGTCGTATTGTTGACCATATTGCCATCAACGGATAGCAGGATGTCGCCGGGCCTCATGCCGGCATTGTCTGCGGGGCCGCCACGCACCACACCCGCGATGATCGCGCCGGAACTTTTCTTGAGGCCAAAGCTTTCTGCCAGTTCCGGGGTAATTTCCTGCAATTCGACGCCGATCCAGCCACGCGTTACCTGGCCGGTCTGGATAATGGATTCCATGACGGTTTTCACGGTCGTCGCAGGGATGGCGAAACCGATACCGAGCGAACCGCCGGTGCGGGAATAAATGGCGGTATTGATGCCCAGCAGGTTGCCATTGGTGTCTATCAGGGCACCTCCAGAATTGCCGGGATTGATGGCGGCATCGGTCTGGATAAAGTTTTCAAAGGTATTGATACCCAGCTGATTACGGCCCAATGCCGATACGATGCCCATGGTAACCGTCTGGCCCACCCCGAAAGGATTGCCGATGGCCAGCACGACGTCGCCTACTTTGACGTCGTCCATATGGCCGAAGGAGATCGCCGATACATCCGGCATGTCTATCTTGATCACGGCCAGGTCGGTTTCGGGGTCGGTTCCGACCAGGCGCGCTGCAGCCTTGCGCCCATCCGCAAATGCGACTTCGATCTCCTGTGCGCCTTCGACCACATGGTTATTGGTCATAATATAGCCCTGAGGGCTGACGATGACGCCTGAACCCAGACTGAACTGCCTTTCCGGCGCCTGCTGGTACTGGTCGCCGAAGAAACGGCGGAAGAACGGGTCGTTCATCAACGGGTGGGCAGGCCGGTTGGCAGCGGTAGTGGTATTAATATTGACTACCGAGGGCATGGCGCGTGCGGCGGCATCGCGATAGGAACCGGCCGGTGCGCCGCCACTGGGCAGCGCTTCCCGTATCGATACCGGAGCGGTGGTCTCCGTGACCAGGGTTCTGCCTACTGTCGTATCCTGAATCCACTGCGGTTTCAGGCTCGCGACAATAAACCATAGCGCCAGACCGATAGTGACGGTTTGCGCAAACAATAACCACAGACGTTGCATAGAAAGCAGAGCAGAATGAGTGAACAGACGATATGTAGGGACGAACTTGCAGAATATCTAGCCCAGAGGCTGGATATTACCCGTTTTCGCGATTACTGCCCAAACGGCTTGCAGGTGCAGGGGCGTGCCACCATCAGGAAAGTGATCACCGGCGTCACAGCCAGCGTTGCCTTGATAGAAGAAGCTATCCGAGAAAAGGCGGATGCAATCGTGGTCCATCATGGCTATTTCTGGCGTGGTGAAGATGCGCGCGTGGTGGGAACCAAGCATCAGCGGTTGAGGCTGCTGCTTACGCATGACATCAATTTGTTTGCATATCATCTGCCGCTGGATATGCATCCCGAGCTCGGAAACAATGCGCAACTGGCGCACGTGATCGGTTTGGTGCCCACCGGACGTTTCGGAGAAAACGGCCTGGGTTGGCTGGGCGAGGTGAATGATCCGGCAATCAAGACAGTCTCCGATCTGGCTGCGCGAATTGAAACCGTACTGGATCGTACGCCCTTGATCATTGGCGATGGCTCGGCGCCGGCAAAACGCCTGGCGTGGTGCACGGGTGCTGCACAAAACATGCTGGCTGAGGCCATCGAAGCCGGTGCGCAGATTTACATGAGCGGCGAGATCTCGGAGCCTACGGTGCACCTGTCACGCGAAGCAGGTGTCTGTTACCTCAGCTGCGGCCACCATGCCACCGAACGTTATGGCGTACAGGCGCTGGGTGCGGATTTGGTACAACGCTTTGATATTGAGCACCGTTTTGTGGATATCCCCAACCCCGTTTGAGTGAATGTTTACTGCTATGGATGCGGACGCGACTGGCTATGCTGTGTGGCGAACTAAATTGATCAAGAGTTACATATTGATCTAAAAGTAATAACAAAAACTCCCTGGATTTGTTGACACTGGGCAATGGATGGGCGTTAATACCACATGGTTTGCGGATTTGATGCTGACAGCCTTTTCTCATACAGGACTCTTCATGGCAGCAATGGCACCGGTACTTCCGGTTACCGTTTTGGTGGTTGAGGACGACGCCCTCACGCGCCGCTCCTTGTGCATGGCCATCGAGTCTGAGTCTTCCCTGCGCCTGGTCGGCGCCTGCGATACATTCCAGTCTGCGATGACGGCGCTGGGAGAGGGGCCTTGCGATATCTTGCTGACGGATCTTGGATTGCCGGACGGTTCGGGGTTGGAAGTCATACGAGCCTGTGCTCGTCTTTACCCGGATTGCGACATCATGGTGTTGACCATGTCCAGCGACGAGGATCAGGTGCTGGCGTGCATAGAAGGCGGGGCGGCGGGATATGTGCTGAAAAACGCTGGTCGCGAGAATATCGTGCGTGCTTTGCTGGATCTGCATTGCGGCGGCTCTCCCATCAGTCCGCTGGTGGCGCGCAAGGTGCTAGCCCGCATGCGCAATGAAGCCAAGTCTGTTCCGCTTGCCTCCACAGGCGCAGCTTGCGCCAGCGAAGAAGGCGTGCAGTTGACCCGGCGTGAGAGCGCCATTCTGGAACTGATTGCGCGCGGCGACAGTTATGCGGAGGTGGCGCAAATACTTTCCGTGTCGGTTGGGACCGTGCAAACGCACGTGAAGAATATCTATGCCAAACTTTCGGTACATTCTCGTGGCGAAGCGGTTTATGAAGCTCAGCGCCGCGGGTTGCTGCAATTCGACTCCCTCAAAGCCAAGGCCTGACTGCGTTTAGGGTTGGCTTCCTACTAGTGCTTTGCACCAGCAAGTGCTTCTGAAAAGGAGCGCTTTTCTGCCAGCCTTCCTGACGCATCGGTACACAGCCATTAGCTTTTATCCGCAGATGGCTGGTTGCTTTGTTTCTGGATGCCGGCCTAAAAATTCATTGGCACAAGCGATTTCCTCAATTTTGCTTTAAATCATCGAATACCTTAGCTATAATCTTTGGTTGCTGGAAGTTTTGTAGAGATTTCGTATTCACTAATTGGGGCTGGTATGAGTAACGAAAAGCAGGTCGACTCTGGTCGACGCGGCTTGCTCGTCGCAACCTGTGCGGCGGGCGGCGTGGCTGGTTTGGCCACGGCAGGGGTCTTTGTTTCGACCTTTCAGCCGTCGGAAAGAGCTAAAGCAGCGGGTGCGCCCGTAGAAGTCGACATCGGCGGTATGGCGCCGGGCGAAATGAAAACCGTCGAATGGCGCGGTAAGCCGGTATGGATTCTGAAGCGCTCGCCGGAGATGCTGCAATCTCTGGACAAGATAGCGCCGGAATTGGCAGATCCGAATTCGGAACGTAATCCTGACGCGCTGACGCCTGAATACGCCCGCAATCCGCATCGTTCGATCAAGCCGGAAGTGCTGGTTGCTGTTGGTATCTGCTCCCATCTGGGCTGCTCTCCCGTTACCAAATTCCAGCCGGGTCCTCAGCCTTCGGTGCCAGATGACTGGCAAGGCGGCTTCCTGTGCCCCTGCCACGGTTCCATCTTCGACCTGGCCGGCCGTGTCTATAAGAACAAACCCGCTCCCGATAATCTGGAAGTCCCGCCGCACATGTACCTGAGCGACACGAGACTGCTTATCGGTGAAGATAAGAAAGGCTGAGCGTAATCATGGCATTCCAAGAAAAGCAACTCCCTCCCGACGCGCCGGTTGCGGCCAAAGCCCTGAATTGGGTTGACTCCCGCTTCCCGCTGACCAAGCTGTGGAACGAACAGTGGGGCCGTTACTACGCGCCCAAGAACTTCAATGCCTGGTACATTTTCGGTTCGCTGGCCATGCTGGTGCTGGTGATCCAGATCGTTACCGGTATTTTCCTGGTCATGCACTACAAACCGGATGCACAACTGGCGTTTGCTTCCGTTGAATACATCATGCGCGATGTGCCCTGGGGCTGGCTGGTGCGTTACATGCACTCGACCGGCGCTTCGGCCTTCTTCGTTGTCGTGTATCTGCACATGACCCGCGGCCTGCTCTACGGTTCGTATCGCAAGCCGCGTGAACTGATCTGGTTGTTTGGCGTTGCCATCTTCCTGGCACTGATGGCTGAAGCTTTCTTCGGTTACCTGCTGCCTTGGGGCCAGATGTCCTACTGGGGCGCACAGGTTATCGTGAATCTGTTCGGCGCTATCCCGTTCATCGGTGAGCCGCTGTCCCTGTGGATTCGTGGTGACTACGTGGTGTCCGACGCTACCCTGAACCGCTTCTTTGCATTCCACGTGATTGCAATTCCGCTGGTTTTGCTGGGCCTGGTTGCCGCTCACTTGATGGCGCTGCACGAAGTGGGCTCCAACAATCCTGACGGTGTCGAAGTCAAGGAAAACCTGGGTCCTGATGGTCATCCGGTAGACGGGATTCCTTCGCATCCCTATTACTCGACCAAGGACATTTTCGGCGCAACGGTATTCCTGTTCTTCTTCAGTGCCATCGTATTCTTTGGTCCTGAAATGGGCGGTTACTTCTTGGAATACAACAACTTTATTCCGGCAGATCCGCTGAAGACGCCTCCGCACATTGCGCCGGTATGGTATTTCACGCCGTTCTACTCGATCCTGCGTGCCGTGACTTCTGACTTCATGATCTGGCTGATCATCGGTGTTGCTGCTTATGCACTGCTGGTTATCCTGAAGACCAAGCTGAACGGCACCCTGAAAGCTGCAACGGGCGTTATCGCGCTGGTCGTGATCGCTGCCATGCTGATTTTCGATGCGAAGTTCTGGGGCGTGGTGCTGATGGGTGTTTCCGTGCTGATCCTGGCTGGCTTGCCTTGGCTGGATCACTCGCCGGTTAAATCGATCCGTTATCGTCCGGACTGGCACAAGTGGGTGTACGTGGTATTCGGTATCGCGTTCGTGATCCTGGGTTACCTGGGCGTGCTGCCCCCGACCCCGGTTGGCACCATCGTGTCGCAAGTATGTACCTTCATCTACTTTGGCTTCTTCCTCTTGATGCCGTGGTGGAGCACCAGTGGTACGTTCAAGCCTGTGCCTAACCGTGTGACCTTCCATGCCCATTAAGCCGCAAAAGGGATAAGAAATGAAATTGCTGAAAAAACTGATTGTGGCCTTGGCAGTGGTGCCGGTGTTCGCGATGGCTGCGGAAAGCAACTTTGCGCTGGACACAGCACCGAACCGCAGTCATGACCTGGCTGCTGTGCAGAATGGTGCTAAGTTGTTCGTCAACTACTGCCTGAACTGCCACGCTGCTTCCTTCATGCGCTACAACCGCATGCAAGACATTGGCCTGACCGAAGAGCAGATCAAGAACAACCTGCTGTTCGCTTCGGACAAAGTAGGTGACTTGATGACCATCTCCATGGATGCGCGTGATGCCAAAACCTGGTTCGGTGCCGCGCCTCCAGACCTGACCGTGATCGCACGTTCCAAGGCTTCCGGTGCAGGTTCGGGTGCAGACTGGCTTTATACCTATCTGCGTACCTTCTACAAGGATGACACCCGTGCGATGGGCTGGAATAACCTGGTTTTCCCGAACGTCGGTATGCCTCACGTAATGTGGGACCTGCAGGGCGTTCGCGCAGCCAAGTTCAACGAAGTCAAAGACGCGCATGATCCGGAAAAGATCCATGTGGAATTTGCCGGTTTCGAGCAAGTCACTCCGGGCAAGATGACTCCGCTGGAGTTCGACAATGCAGTCGGTGACCTGGTGGCCTATCTCCAATGGATGGGCGAGCCTGTGCAACACAGCCGCAAACAGCTGGGCGTGTGGGTTCCTGTAGCTTATAAACCTCTGACGCTGGCGCCGAA
>JAEZLB010000024.1 GCA_023435945.1 Pseudomonadota bacterium
TGGCCGGTCCTTGCCGATCGCGTGCATGTCGCGGTAAAACTCGTGGAAGGTCGCATGCGGCAGCCAGGCCTCGTCGAAATGCAGGGTGTCTATTTCGCCGTCCAGCATCTGCTTGATGGTTTCGACGTTGTAGAGCACGCCGTCATAGGTCGATTGCGTGATCGTCAGGATGCGCGGTTTCTTGTTTTTCGCTTCGCGCGCAAACGGATTGGCCTCGATCTTCTTCATGATGTTTTCCAGCTTGAACTCTTCAAGCGGGATCGGACCGATGATGCCGAGGTGATTGCGCGTGGGCATCAGGAACACGGGAATCGCGCCCGTCATGATGATGGAGTGCAGGATGGACTTGTGGCAGTTACGGTCTACCACCACGATGTCGCCGGGCGCAACCGTCGAGTGCCATACCATTTTGTTCGAGGTCGAGGTGCCGTTGGTAACAAAGTAGCAGTGATCGGCATTGAAGATGCGCGCAGCATTGCGTTCCGACGCGGCGACCGGTCCGGTATGGTCGAGCAACTGGCCCAGCTCTTCCACCGCATTGCAGACGTCGGCGCGCAGCATGTTCTCGCCGAAGAACTGGTGGAACATGTGGCCGATGGGCGACTTCAGGAAGGCCACGCCGCCGGAGTGGCCGGGGCAGTGCCACGAGTAGGAACCGTCCTGCGCATAGTTGACCAGCGCACGGAAGAAGGGCGGAGCCAGGCTGTCGAGGTAGGACTTGGCTTCGCGGATGATATGGCGCGCGACGAATTCCGGCGTGTCTTCGAACATGTGGATGAAGCCGTGCAGTTCGCGCAGGATATCGTTGGGGATATGGCGCGAGGTGCGGGTTTCGCCGTACAGGTAAATCGGTATGTCGGCATTCTTGTGACGGATCTCACCGACGAAAGCTCGTAAAGCTTTTAATGCATGCTCGGTTTCCTCGGAGCTGCCGCCGCCGAATTCCTCGTCATCAATGGAAAGAATGAAGGCCGAGGCGCGCGACTGCTGCTGGGCAAACTGGGCCAGATCGCCATAACTGGTAACCCCGACGACTTCCATGCCCTCACTCTCAATCGCGGATGCCAGTGCGCGTATGCCGAGGCCCGAGGTGTTCTCGGAGCGGAAATCTTCATCGATGATGACGATGGGAAAGCGAAATTTCATGAGGTCTCCTGAGAGCCGAAAATGCCGGCATCATGCCGGCTAGTACCTAAGGCGCGGCGGCGCCCGAAAAAAGAAAGCCGAATTTTCTCAGAACTGCGAGGAAAGGGGGGATATCCCTGCAAAATTCCTGCCTTGTCATGCTGGAAAGAGAAAAAGAGAGCCTGCTGGACCCGCAAATCCTGCGAAGCCATGGTGCAGGTATTAGCGGCGACGTTCGTAAGTCACGAAATCGTAGCGGTATCCCTGTTGCTCGGAATGGTGAGATTCCCGCGCCGTTTCCTGCCAGACCGACTTGTCGATGTCGGGGAAAAAGGTGTCGCAGGAGAACGTGCGGTCGATTTCCGTCACGATCAGCCGGTCTGTCATGGGCATCGCCTCGGTAAAAATTTGCGCGCCGCCGATGATATAGCCATCGGCGCCGTTCAGCAGGCGAAGCGCTTCTTCCAGTGAACCGGCGGTCTCGGCACCTTCATGATGCCAGTCACGGTTGCGCGTCACCACGATATTGCGGCGGTTCGGCAAAGGGCGGCCTATCGATTCGAAGGTCTTGCGGCCCATGACGATGGGATGGCCGGAGGTGGTTCTCTTGAAATGCGCGAGGTCTTCCGGCAAATGCCAGGGCAGGGCGTTATTGATGCCGATGCCGCGTTGGCGGTCAATGGCAACGACAATGGTCAGGCGAGAAGACATGGCACTCCGTTCGGCAAAAACAGACCAGGAAATTGCCCTGGTTAGGCAAAGTGCTAATGGTAACCGGTTTTGTGTCCGAAAACATGGTGTGACAGCGCATGGAAAATGTGGTTACTTCGTCATCCAATGGATAACGCTGCCAAATTGCGGGAAGGTGGCCTCAGCAAGTGTCGCGCACATGTAACCGTAGCGGCCGTTCAGCGATAGTGGGGTCAGCTCTGCCCCTTGCCTGGGATGTCGGTAATGCAGTTTATGCAAGCCAGGGCTTCGTTATTGAATTCCCTGCAAGTCAACCCAAGACACGATACAATTTCGCAAACATAAAATCTGCAAGCAGACAATTCCTTATTAGCGGATTCTTGCTCTCCCCCTCCGCAGGCAATGTACTTGAAAGACCAGTCGCATCTGCGCTTCTTCTCACGCTGGCTGTCATTGCGCCAGCATGTAATGTCCATTGTCCACAGGTAGTCACTTTATGTCATGAATACTTCTACTCAAGTCAGCTCCACTGCCTCAGCGCAGGGCGAGATCTTTCAGCGCCTGGTAGAAGGCATTTCCGACTATGCCATCTATATGTTGTCGCCTGAGGGGCATATCAGCAGCTGGAACCCGGGTGCGCAGCGTTTCAAGGGGTACCGGACAGATGAGGTGATAGGAAAGCATTTCTCGATTTTCTACACGGAAGAAGACCGCGCGAATGGCAAACCGGACCGCGCCCTGGCAATTGCCAGGGAGACAGGGAAGTTCGAAGCCGAGGACTGGCGGCAGCGCAAGGATGGAAGCCGCTTCTGGGCCAGCGTGGTGATCGATCCGATCCGCGATGCGCAAGGAAACCTGGTGGGCTTTGCCAAGATCACGCGCGACATCAGTGAGCGCCTTGAGGCACAGAAGGCATTGCGCGCAAGCGAGGAACAGTTCCGCTTGTTGGTGCAAAGCGTGATCGATTATGCGATTTTCATGCTGTCGCCGACCGGCATAGTCACCAACTGGAATGCCGGTGCTGCCCGCATCAAGCAATACAAGGATGAGGAAATCATCGGGCAGCATTTCTCAAGGTTCTATACAGAAGAAGACAAGGTGGCCGGTTTGCCCGCACGGGCCCTGGCCACTGCTGCGAACGAAGGGCGTTTCGAAAACGAAGGCTGGCGCATACGCAAGGATGGATCGAGGTTCTGGGCGCATGTGGTGCTTGATCCGATCTGGAGCGAAGACGGCGCACTGGTGGGTTTTGCCAAGGTGACGCGCGACATTACCGAAAGAATGGAAATCTCGCGCAAGCTCCAGCGTACGGAAGAAGCCTTGTTCGTATCCCAGAAGCTGGAAGCGGTCGGCAAGCTAACCGGCGGCGTTGCGCATGACTTCAACAACATCCTGCAAGTGATCAGCGGCAGCCTGCAGCTTCTACAAATCTATATTGGCGATCAGCCGCTCGCTGCCAAGCGGCTGGAAAGTGCGCTGAGTGCTGTCGCGCGAGGCAGCAAGCTTTCCTCGCAATTGCTGGCCTTCGCAAGGAGGCAGCCATTGCAGCCCATCGTGGTCAATCCGGGAAAAGTGGTGCAGGGCATGGAAGAGCTGATAAGTCGTGCGCTCGGCGACCGGGTGGACATGGAAACCGTGGTCAGCGCCAGCACCTGGAATATCCAGGTCGATCCGCACCAGCTGGAAAGTGTCATCCTGAATCTCGGCATCAATGCGCGCGACGCCATGCCGGAAGGTGGCAAGCTGACCATAGAAATCGCGAACGCGATGCTGGACGAAAAATATGTAATGGCAAGGTCGGATGTCACGCCGGGCCAGTATGTGCTGATCGCTGTATCCGATACGGGCACCGGCATGACGCAGGAAGTGCTGGAACACGCCTGCGAACCCTTCTTTACTACCAAGCCGGAAGGGGTAGGCAGCGGGCTTGGATTGAGCATGGCCTACGGTTTCGTCAAGCAGAGCGGCGGCCACTTCGATATCTACAGCGAGCTTGGCAGTGGCACGGTGGTCAAGATGTATTTCCCTCGTACCTTTGAAGCAGAAGCGATTACTTCCCCAGTAACGAGCCGGCCTATCGTCGGAGGCACCGAGACCATACTCGTGGTGGAAGATGATCCGGAAGTGCAGGCTACGGTGGTAGAAATGCTTTCGCATCTCGGCTACAAGGTGATGAAGGCCAATAATGCCGACAATGCATTGGTGCTGCTGGAGAGCGGCATGCCGATAGACCTGCTGTTTACCGACGTAGTGATGCCGGGCAAGTTGCGCAGCCCCGAGCTGGCGAAGAAAGCCAGGGAGCTTCATCCCAATATCGAGGTGCTGTTTACCTCTGGTTATACGCACAATGCCATTGTGCATGGCGGCCGCCTGGACCCGGGTGTCAGCCTGCTGAGCAAACCCTATGTGCAGGATGAACTGGCAAACAAAATAAGGCATTTGCTCTCCAATCGGCAGCGTCTTACCTTGTCGCAGCACGCCTTCCCGAATCCGCACGCTGCAAAAGACCAAATCCGCAAACTACGCGTGCTGGTGGTGGAGGACATCCCTGAATCCCGGCAGGTTACCTGCGAGCTGGTCGGAGCCTTGGGAAGCAAGGTGCGGGGAGTGGCGGATCCGCAAGAAGCGTTGACGTTGATGGACGCCGAATCATTTGATGTGTTGATTGCAGACTACAGGCTTCCCGGGATGAATGGGCTGGAAATGGCGAAACGGGCCAAAGCCAAGCATCCTGTGCTGAAAGTGATTTTTGCTTCAGGCTACGGGGAGCATCTCGAGCATACCCCGCCTTTTAAGTTCGTTTCCCTGCCAAAGCCTTTCGACATCGAAAGTCTGTGTGAGGCCCTGCAACTGGCACTGGAAATGACTGATGTGAAGTAGTGGGTTCCTGGCCTCAGGGGGGACGGATTCCTGTGTGGGCCTTAGAGTCGATTCCTGGTGGCGCTCGTGTCGGCAT
>JAEZLB010000075.1 GCA_023435945.1 Pseudomonadota bacterium
AGATAAGGCTTCTTCGGGCTCATCAGATAAGGCTTCTTCCGGATCGTCGGACAGCTCTTCTTCTGGATCGAAAATGGATAATGGGTCGTCGAGTAAGAGCCAGTAGTCAGTAATGCATGTCGAGCAGGGTGCGCGCCGGAATGACGTGTGAATCATCCGGTGTGTACCTGAGCATGATACTTTTACTCTTTCTGGAAATGGCTCGCCGGCGTTTCGATCTTGGCGTTCAAATTTCTTTGGGAGTAGGCTTGGTTCCTGCTCGGCGCTGCGCTGCGCGGATGTATTCCTTAGCCGTTATCCTAAAAACCGAAAGTGCTGCCAGCGCCAAGAAAAATCATCGATGGCAAACCGTGGTAGGGGTTCTCTAGCTACATAGTGATCCTATACGATCCTATACGATCCTATACGTTTCCATCAGGTGTTTCCCAACATCTGTTGTAGTAGGCGGAACATGCAGGGCGGACAGGCATCATGAACGGGGGAACTGATTTATTTCTATCGCTAACCTGGCTTCATCAATCATCAGTCGCTTGAGGAAGTGCTCATGATTTTTGAAAGCGGCTCCTGAAGCACCGCCTTGTCAAGGTACAGTTCGTCCCTCATTTCATTGCACGGGTATCCTCGTCGTTCTTGCCGAGGATGCATCCTCCCCGAGGCGGAGCCCTTTCCGGATGGATGGCAATTCTTGTTCTGATTGCGAAAGAGGCGATGTTGACGGCTCAATATCTGGCATGCTTTCCTCACCGAAGTATCGTGCTCCTTTCTGTGGAACTGTAGGGGTATCTACTGCCAGGTTTGCTTATGTCATCCGCATTGCCCGGAGTAGTCGCCTCCATGCAGCGCCGCTTTTCCAGTTCTGAGGGTGATATTTGTGGGTGCTAAAGGCATAACTTGAATAACGACAATGTGCCTGATAAATGTATTGGTTCAGAAAAAGTAAGTGCACTTAATGCGTGCTCTCATGTGGTTCGCAATTGACCTGGATCATTCGGAATATCAGTACGCGAACCTAGGATAAGCAGAAGTTTGTACGCTCTCTCGCATTGGGTGAGAGCGTCAAGCGATATGCCGCTCTCGCGGCGTCTTCCTTTGCTCAGATTTTTCAGAGGTACAACATGGCCCACAGATTGACCACCTATAATCCTTTCAGCGATGTCGCCCGTATCGAGCCTTTTCAGGGTTTGGAGGGTTTGTTGCGAAATATGAATATGCCTTCACTGGCTGAATGGGATAACGAGTCTGCAATCAAGATCGATGTGTCGGAAAGCGATGACAAGTACACGGTTAAAGCCAATATCCCGGGCGTCCCCAAGGAGGACATCAAGGTGTCCGTTGATGGCAACCAGGTATCCATCAGTGCAGAAATGCAAAAAGAGAGCGAACAAAAGAAAGGGGAGGCGGTGGTGCGACGGGAGCGCTACTACGGGCAACAGTATCGTAGTTTCGCACTTGCTCATGACATCGATGATAGTAAAACTGTAGCCCGCTACCAGAACGGCGTCCTGGAACTGGAGTTGCCCAAGAAGTCGAGCGGCAAACAGAATAAGCAGATTCCGATTCAGTAATGTCGATATGCCTGTCGGGATGCGCTGCTATTGGCGCTCCCGAAGGCGTTATCCGAATAAACGGATGAATAACCCTTCTCCTGGTTCAGGCCTCATGTGCCCAGAACCGTCTATATATCGATATAGCCCATGCGCCTATGCCAGTAGTTGTGGCGATGACCAGGATAAATCCGCCTGCAAATGGAATTGAGCTTAATAGAAACAGAATAAGAATGGCGGCAATCAGGAAAACTACATGTTCCCAGCGGGGCAGTTTTCTCGCCCCACAGATCAAGGCAGCGGTTCTTGACGCGATTGCAAAAAGGCTGGCCAAATATCCTGCCAGTAGCACGACAGGGTAAAGTGCCAGCAGCACCAGTCCTACCGGGATGCCGATTACCGTGACGAGGGAAAGCAGTGCAACAGGCGGCAGCGAGAAGAACAAGGCTGCACCCACCAGCAAAGACTTGCCTGGAGACCCGGTATAAGCCGCCTGGCTAGCCCGCACTGCAACAGGAAACAGGCGATCGGTAAGCAGACTGATGATCAGGAGGGCCAGCAACAGCGCGATGACAAAGCCGGCCCACCCATAATTTGCGGGAGCCGATGTACGTTCTGATGAAATTTCTGGTGGATTTTCTGGTGGAATATCGGATTCGTAGCTGACGGTGCCGGCGACCATGGAGGCTATTTCCGATGCCAGCGGGTCGGGACTTTTATAGCGCAGATTTCCTTCGATGCGTGCGCCCGGAGCAAAGGAAATGTGCTGTGCAACGATATACGCATTACCTTTTATCTGGCCTGAAAGCCTGAAAGACCTGGCATAGACGCGCATCTCCTGTTCCGCGGCACCCCGAAAGTTCACATGGCTCCCCGCTATCCATGCTGGTCCGGTGACATGTGCAGCGTCCTGTAGTTCGATATCTCCACCTGCGACGATCAGGTCGCCGCCTACCGGCGCTGCAATCGTAATCATGCCGCCGACTACCCGCAGGTCTTGTCCGATCGGAGCGCGGATCTCAACCGTACCTCCGGCAAGCGCCGCGTCGGCTTCCACCGGTGTTTCGATACGTAGCTTTCCTCCGGCAGCGAGCAGATCTCCGGCAATCGGCGCAGGCAAATTAATTTCAGAACCGGCGGCGTAGGTATTGCCGAAAGGCGTGCGCTGAAATTGGACATTCTCTGCGGCCAGCCATGTATGGAAGAAAAAGAAGGCACACGCCAGAATTGCTTTGATGAGACTCATCCATGCCTTCCAGGAAAGGAAGAACAACCCGGGTACACGACTTGTTACATGCCTGACCCTGGCTGATTACAGTAATGAAAACGTATCCATCGATCGCACCAGCAGGAAGAAGCTGGCACTCCTGCTGTCAGGCACCCATTTGCCGCACTAAGGCGGGTGCTGTTTGTTCAGATCTCGTCTTTAACCGGCTCGGCGTAACGCATCTCCTCCAGGAAAGCATCGGTCTCCTCTCGAGTCGGTATGCCGATACGGCTTCCTTTTTTGGTGCACTTCAGTGCAGACACAGCACTGGCAAAAGCCATCGCATCTTTCACGGCCTGCCCTTCACTGATTGCCAGTGCATAAGCCCCGTGAAACACGTCCCCGGCACCGGTGGTGTCTATCACTTCCACCTCGCAAGCTGGCTGATGATGCGCACCCTCGTCATCCAGCCAGAATATACCCTTGCTGCCACGCGTGACCGCCGCAACTTGGCAACCCAGGTTGCGTGCTTTCTGCAACGCCAGGGTGAGATGAAGGCGATCATCAATGTTCCGGTCCGAACTGAACGAGCGTAATCCAGGTTCCGAAAAAATCGCGTGATCGACGAGAGGAAGAAGTGCTGCGAAGATCGCCTCATTGGCCACTTCACCATCCAGCACTGTTGGGACGCCATGGTCTTTGGCCACCTGGTACATGGCGACCGCTCCCTCTACCCAACGCACATCGGCATGAACGGCATTGGCGGCAGCAATGGTATCAATAGGGAGCCAGTCGGGACTCTCTGGCATGCCTGCACCGGCGAAATTCGTGATCATTCGCTCACCATCGCGCGAAACAAAGATGGCGGAAACGGAAGAACGTGCGCCCGGGAAGAGACGGAAATACTCCACATCAACGCCAAAAGAAGCGAGTTGCTCGCGCATGATCTGCCCCGCCGTATCGTCTCCGCCACGCCCCCAGAATGTGGCGTCACCTCCCAGTTTTGTAATGGCGACTGCAGCGTTGGCGGCCATGCCGCCACCCAGTTCCAGATAATCGCTGGCGGTATAACGCCCGCCGGTGACAGGCAATTCATTGACGAGCCATACGCGGTCGAGTGTGGATTTTCCAAGGCAGATGATATGTTTCTTCATCTCGGCTCCTCGTGGTCATGACAGTTGGCGACGACTGGAACTGGTTAACTGGCTAATAAGTGGCAGTGGCGAGGACGCCACCAGCGCGTGGCGACAATCCTTTCCGTTTTTCGATTTCTAGCACATGGTGAAAGGTCTTGATCAGCGAATCCGGGGTCAGGCTGATGGAGTCGATTCCCTGTTCCACCAGATAAGCTGCCACCTCAGGGTAATCGGACGGAGCCTGGCCGCAAATGCTGACAGGACGTTGATTGCGTTTTCCACCTGCTATGGTCTGGCGTATCATTTCCAGGACGCCGGGATCACGCTCGTCGAAGTCGAAGGAAACAATATCCGAATCACGGTCCACACCTAACGTCAATTGTGTGAGATCGTTGGAGCCAATAGAAAAGCCATCGAAAAGCTTTGAAAAGCCGTCGATCTGGACGACATTATTCGGTATCTCGCACATCACATAGATTTCCAGCCCATCTTTTCCACGCGCCAGACCATATCCCGCCATGGCTTGCAGTACGTCTTCCGCCTCCTTGATGCGGCGGCAGAAGGGAATCATGAGTTTGATATTGGAT
>JAEZLB010000104.1 GCA_023435945.1 Pseudomonadota bacterium
TCCGGTAGCAGCTCCGGCATGTCCGGCGGCGCGACCTCCGGCTCTTCGTCGGGTGCGAGCGATCCCACCACCTCCGGCAGTTCATCCGGCGCCTCGTCCGTCCCTGGTGCTAGCGGCAGCAGCGGCAGCACCGGCACCTCGGGAAGTATGGGTTCCGGCAGCACCTCGGCCACAGATTGCCCGCCGGGCATGATCCCCTCTCCTTCCAGCAGCTCCGGCAGCAGCGCCTCACCAAGCGGCACGACGGGTAGCAGCTCTGGTATGTCCGGCAGCAGTGGCGCCTCCACTTCCGGCGCTACCAGTGGCGGTGCTTCGGTGGAGTGTATACCGGCACCTAGCGGCACTAGCGGTAGCTCTGGCACCACCGGGACAACGGGCAGCACCGGCTCGACCGGCACAACTGGTTCGATGGGCTCGTCCGGCACCAGCGGCATGTCGGGGAGCACCGGCACTTCGGGTAGTTCCGGCGCCTCCGTCAGTACCGGCAGCTCGTCTGGCTCGTCCGGCTCCTCCGGCACGAGTGGTGCAGGCGGCACCAGCCGCTAAGGCAGGTTTCGTCTCTGTGCTGGCAGAAAGCGGGTCCATGGCCCGCTTTCTGTTTTAGGTATCGCGCCGCTGCTTCTAAACAGACATAAGGGCATAGAGGCGTTACACCGTCACTGCCGGATCTTGCCATGTTTGTTTTCTTTTCCAGTCGTCTGGGATGCCTGGGTTCCATTCTTGTGTCAATCGCTCTTACTCTATTACTGCTGCTTTTGCTGGGCGTCTTCTGATATAAAAACCTGAAAAATCGGGCGGAATAACGCAGCGCATGAAATTCTTTCTTTCTGCGAAATATTGGAATCGGCCAGGCTTTTATAGACAGTTTGTTGCCTCAGAAAAGTACTGCGGGTCGTAGTTTGGCGGCGAAAGGTTTGCTGCATGGCCGTGGCGATGACGGGTTTCCCCCAAGGGGACTTCCTTCGGACGTCGAACATTTCGATGTTATCGAAGATGTCCTGACGCGCTAACTCTCGGATGCTGCAGATTTTGCGTTTAAATAGCCGCTAACGTGAACCTCGAGCACCTGGCAAAGCCGGCGCACGGCATAATGAGTCGAAAGCGATTGAGTAAACGCGTACTTCAGCCGGACTCCTTGGCAAAGTACGCGGCGGCCTTTTTTAGGATGCCTCGCTCCTTCGTCAGGCGGTTTACCTCGGCGCGTAGTCGGCGCAATTCGGCGGCGTCGTTCGACGCTGGTTGCCGTTGTTCGGCAGGCCAGACGTAGCGCTTGAGCCAGGCATACAGGCTATGGGTCGCTTGTGTTCGGTCACCCGCTTGACCGCTTCCAGTTTGAATTCTTCCGTAAATCGGACCGTGCTCATCATCATCTCCTGGGTAAGTATTATGGGGCTACAACGTGTCTGGCAAACCCTGGCCGATTCATCATGGCTAGTGCCGTGACGCTCTGGCGTCTGGCATGGATTGCCGGCGATCTGGAATTCGATGGCTGATCGACGCAAATCGGTGATTCAGCCAAAGCAAAAACGGAGGGCTATTTCTCCAAAGTGCAGGCTGCCTTATCACGTACCCAGTTTCTGGATCCCGCTCATACACTGTATCTGTCTATCAGAGGCCAATGGGCTGATGGCAACCTGGACCCTTCCCGGAAGATGAGCATCGGTGGCCTCAACACTGTACGCGCCTACGATGTGGGTGCTGTATCTGGCGATAGGGGTTATCAAGCCACGATTGAGTTCCACCATACCTTCTCTCACTCGTCCGGCCAGTGGCAAGGCGTCGTGTTCCTCGATAGCGCGCGTGTCACTGTCAACAATACGCCCTGGGCATCAGGCTTCAATGAAGCCACTTTAAAGGATGTCGGTGCAGGCCTGAACTGGAGTGATCCCAACAAATGGCATGCCAGGGTCTCTATCGCGATGCCGATTGGTTCTAAGCCTGAACAATTGGGAGAAACCGATTCAGTGCGTACATGGCTGGAGATTGGGCGGCTACAACGGGCATGCTTAGGCGTGCCCGTTTTTATTCTCTCTCAGGTTCCCCAATTAACCGCCAGATCGCGTGGTCATGCATCTTGATTCAGCGGCCCCCAGCGGAATAGCAAGCCTCGCTACTCAGCCAGGTCGTTCAAACCATGATTGCCTGCCTCACATTTTTTCAGCGAATGAAATTGCGGGCTTCGCTCACCGTCACTGAACCTCGCAATCGGATATAGTACCCAAGCCCTTATCTTATTCGTCTCTTGCTTTCATGGATGCCTCAACCGCGCCCCCCACCCCTACGCCTGAACTCACTGCCGCAGAATTAGGCGCTGAGCTCGCAAAAACGGAAGGCCGTGTCCTGCTGCGCTTCAAGGGCGAGATTGAATTAGGGCACTACGCGGTTCCCTATGAACTTGTCCCCGCACAGGGGGTGCTGGCCAAGCCCTCAAAATGGCGCAAATTATCCGAGGCAGAGCAATGTGCGCTCGTTCGCGAACGTGCCAGTACTCAGGCAAAAGAAGCGCTGCAACAGGCGGTACTTGGCTTTGTGCGGCGCGTAACGAAAACGGCGGATCAGGCCAACATCGATCCGGCTCCATTTCTCCATGCACTGGATAACAGCACATCATCGGACCCCGCTGAATACGTCTTCGATCGTATCCTGCAACGCCTTGACCATGCGATAGAGCGGCAGAATGAAGAAAGACATGCCACACTGACCAAGGAAAGCATCAATCTTGCCGAATACCCCGCCACCTTCGAAGCTGCCTACCGTTTGCCGCGCCGCTTTATCGCTTTGCTGGGGCCGACCAACTCCGGCAAGACCCATCAGGCCATGGAAGCATTGGCCAAAGCCCAAAGCGGCGTCTATCTGGCCCCGCTGCGTCTGCTGGCTCTGGAAAATTACGAACGTCTGCAAGCGGCACGGCCACATGGGAAAGCGCTCAAGGTCAGCCTGATCACGGGTGAGGAAAGACGCATCGAGGAAGGTGCAACACATATCGCGAGCACCGTGGAAATGCTGGACACCACGACCATCGTGGACGTCGCCGTGATCGACGAAATCCAGATGCTGAACGATCGCGATCGCGGTGCTGCCTGGACCGCTGCTGTATGCGGCGCGCCGGCCCGCACAGTTTATCTGGTCGGTGCAGCCGAGGCACGCCGCGCGATCGAAGCGTTGGCCGCGCGACTGGAATGTCCGCTTGAAGTCCATGTACTGAAACGCAAGGCACCGCTGGCCATGGAAAGCGAACCGGTGCGCAGAATGCGCAACCTGCGACGTGGCGACGCCGTCATCGCATTCTCACGGCGAGAGGTACTGATGTGGCGCGACATGGTTACCGAGGCCGGATTCTCGGTCGCCACCGTTTACGGCAACCTGTCGCCTGAAGTGCGCCGCGCACAGGC
>JAEZLB010000139.1 GCA_023435945.1 Pseudomonadota bacterium
AACGGCAACCGCACGCTCGCCGAGATCGAGAAACATCTCGCGGAAGACCATCTCGTCGGATGGGCGTGGCATCCAGGCGAGGGGCGCACTCCGGCTCCCGGTACGCAGGCAATATTCGGCTCTCTTATAAGAGCGTGGATAGAAACCGGTGCGCGCTGCCCCACCCCCTCATTGCCCAAGCACGAGTCATGAGGCCTTATGCGGCAAACACTGGCTCGGTGTGCAGTTCAGGAGTGCTCATCCGAGGGCTTCGCCACCCTGCACGCATAAACATCCGTCACCTCATCCAGCTGCAACTGATCGGCCATGCGTACCAGCGCGGCCACGCTCCTGGCTCCCAGCTTTCGCTTCGCCCGGCGGCGGTGCACCTGGACCGTTATTTCGCTGATATTGAGAACACGGGCGATCTGCTTGTTCAGAAGTCCGCGGGTGACAAGCGTAAACACCTGTCGTTCACGGAACGTCAATCGAGCATACGCAGCTTTCAGTGCCGACAACTGCCTGCGATGGTGCCAGTTGCGGATCGCTTCGCCCAGCGCATCGCGCAGCGCGCGCACCAGATCCATCGCTTCGCACGGCAGCGACAGGAAATCAACCGCGCCGGCCTTGAACGCGCGAACGCACGCTGCGATCGACTGCTCATTCGTCACCACCACGAACGGGGCACCGGCACGTGCAAGCTCGAGGTGCAAGCCAAAGCCTGCGGCGTCCGCCTGAGTGACCTCCACGATCGCGCACGATGCCGAATCGTGAGACACCTGAGATAACAGCGCCTGCGCTGAATCGAAACTCAATACGCGAAGTCCCGCGGAAGCCACCGACGCCTCTATCCAGTCCCTGGTGGAGGGATCGCTGTGCACGATCAGAACCACTGGCTCCTGACTCGGCTTGTTCCTCGTACGCTCTTTGCCTTTTCTCATGTCGAAGCCCTCGCAATGCGGACTTCATGTTCTTGAGAAATTCCTCAACGCAGTACTCCCATGATCGGCAAGCCCGGGCATTACCCGATCAGGTAATGGTCACACTCAGCTCTGGTGTGTACGTTCACATCACCCCACTGCATCCGGCACAGGGAGCTCACATGCGTGAGATCGTCTGGCTTTCGGTGATCACGGCTGGATTTCTCCTCATCGGCGTGCGCTCCCATCGTCGCTGGAACCGCATACGAGCGAACTATGTGCAGATGCAGGAGTATGCAGATACGTTGCTGCAGTATGGGCAAGGCATGATTCTGAATGTGCAGGCCATCGTGAGCGATCTGCAATCCGAAGACCCGGTGCGGGTCCGAGTAGAGGCTGCACTGTCACGCGCGGAGCAGGATCTGAGCGAGCTGCGCGAAACGATGGAGCCTCATTGTCTAGTCCAACAACACGATACAATCGGGTAGCTCAAGTGCGCGAGTCGATCTCAGGCGAGCAGAAGCATTCGTTAAGGTCGCAGCCCATGTCTTCTACACCCAACCGCATCCGTGTACTGGTTGCCGATGACCATCCGATGATGCGCGATGGCATTGCCACCGCGTTGGCCGCTCAAGCGGATCTAGAGGTTGTGGGCGAGGCGAGCGATGGGCACGAAGCGCTTGAGAAATTTCGTGCCTTGAAACCGGACGTGACGTTGCTCGACCTCAGCATGCCCGAGCTGGATGGTCTGCAGACGTTGGTGGCGATCCGGCAGATAGTCGCCGATGCACGCGTGGTCATGCTGACCACCTACAAGGGCGATGCTCTCGCCAACCGCGCATTGAAGGCCGGAGCGCTGGGCTACCTTCTCAAGACCACGCTGCGCGCGGATCTAGTGAAAGCAATCCGCGCCGCCTACGCAGGACAGCGGTATATGCCCGCGGAAGTCGCTCTCGCAATTGCAGATCATGTAGGGCGCAAGGACTTGAGTGCCCGCGAGATCGAGATCCTACGCAAAGTTGCTTCAGGCCTGAGCAACAAGCAAATAGCGAGGCAGCTCGGCGTATCCGATGACACGATCAAAGCGCATCTGCGCAATTCCTTCGACAAACTGAACGTCAGTGATCGTTCGCACGCCGTCGCGCTCGCTATAGAACGCGGGTTCTTCAAACTCTGACTCTACCCCTCGCAATGCTACTCAGATTCCTCGCCTATGCGGTTGATCGCCGTCGTTGCAGCACTCGAGTCAAAAGCCTCGAGTGATTGCTGTAGACGACCCTTGCGGGTACGGCCAGCGACACGCTGGTTCCGCCACCCTCACGCCGAGATATCCGCAGTCGCCCACCGATGCGTTGGGCCCGCTCCTGCATTCCGACAACGCCATAGTGCCCGGGCCGCGCGGCATCCTTTGGAATGCCGATGCCATCATCCCGCAACGACATCACGAGCTCTGCTTCCCCATACTCGAGCGCGATTTCCAGCATACTGGCGCGTGCGTGTCGCACGGCGTTGCTGATGGCCTCACTTGCGATGAGGACCATTTCATCCTTGACGAGCGCATGCAGCTCACGCGCGCCGCCCTTCTCGGTGTGGATCACCTGAGGAACATCGCCCTGGATGATCTCGCGCGCCAGCTCCACGATCGATGTACCAAGATCCGCCACGGATCTCGTACGCAGCTCGCGCACCCGATCACGACCTTCTGCCATCGCCTCCTCCGCGCGTCGTAACGCGTCTTGCGTGCAGGCATAGAGCTCGCTGTCGTGCGCTACACGGTTGGCGACGGAGTCGAAGCGCAGTATCAAGCCCTGAACACCTTGAAGAAGCGTGTCGTGAAGTTCGCGAGCGATGCGCTCGCGCTCAGCGATGCGGATCTGGAAGCGCTTGTGCAATCGAGAGGCCTGCTGCGCAAGCAGAAGGCGGTAGATGGAGACAAGCAGACCGGCCAGCACTATCGCCAGTAACAGCTTGAACCAGATCGACTGCACGAAGGTCGGGGCAATTGTGAAAGTAAGACCTGCACCTTCCTCGTTCCATACTCCCGCATCGTTTGCCGCGATTACACGAAAGCGATGCCGGCCGGGAGGCAGACCCGTGTAGAACGCCTGACGACGTGATCCTGCCTCCACCCAACCATCGTCGATTCCCTCCAGCATGTAACGAAAACGAACGCGCTCGGGCACCGTCAGGCTGGGAGCCGAGTAGTTGATCTGGATCTGAGATGTTCCCGAAGCAAGCGACAGCTCTACAGGCATCTCATAGCGCAGCTTCTGCGCAAGAACCGACGTGATCAAAACGGGCGGAGGTTGCACATTGCGGTACTGACGGGATGGATCGATCCAACCAAGACCCCTGCGCATGAACGTCCAGATCCGCCCATCGGGACCGGCGACCATCGTGCCGCCAAATGTATCTGCCGCGCTGGCGCCGCCATGACCGTCGGCCAGATCATAAAGCTGGAAGTCCGACGGCATCTCGGAACGCTTGAAGGCCTGCAACAGGGCTGAGCGATCCATACGGAGGATGCCGCTGGCGCTGGCGATCCATATGCCTTGATCAGCTGAGCCTGCGATGCCTTGAGACAGTCGCAGCATCGGGGCGTTTGATGCAAGTATCGCCTGGATCCCGCTGCCATCGAAGCGAGCAATGCCGTCATGGCCCACCATGATCAGCCCGTCGGGATCCGGCAATGTGGCAATGATGTACCCCACGGGCGAGCGGAACTCACCGCGATCGCGCGGACCGATACGCACCATGCGGGTTTCATAGAAGAGCCAAACCGTGCCTTGCGCGTCCAGCGCAACACTGGCCGTATCATTTGCTGAGACCCACTCAGGCGTGAGCTTATGCCACGTGTGTCCCTGGAGCTGGTGTACGCCTTTGCGGAAGAACGACACGACAAGCCCATCGCTCGTCGCAACCAGATTCACAACATGCGCACCTGCCAAATGCGGAGGTGTCGCGATACGCGTCGTGACGCCATCACTCCAGCGAAAGATCTCTCCCGCACGTGAAAAAATGAGGCTGCCATCGGCTGTTCCGGCGAGTGCCGTTAGCCGCCCGATGTCCCCGTCGACAACTTCCGGTGCGTGCCCCGGCCGGATACGAATCAGGCGGCCGCCTGGATCGCCATCCGGATCGGCAACAACAGCGCGTATGCCTGTGTAGACGAACACGGCCTGTGCAGTCGTCGCCAGACTCTGAGCCTGCGCTCGGATAGCGACGAGCGGCTCGCTCGCGATAATCATGTTACGAAATCGGTGCAAGCCTATGCCTGTAGGCACCCAGATGTTGCCTTCGCGATCCTCGAAGACATTAATGGGGAATTCAGCCGTGAGGCCGTCTTTCTCTGTGAAGCGATTAACAGTCTGTGGTGCATCAAACGACGCCGTTCGGTACAGGCCTCCGGTCACGCGGTTGGCATTCCACAACGCTCCGTCGCGGTCCATCCGAAGCACACCCACCATGCCTTGTGGCACGGCAGCTCCGAACTGCGGTCGCGGAACCGCTTGCCCGTCCTTGAGATCGGGCAGGCTATAGAAATGCTTTGAAGAGAAATCCGATGTCCACAGTCTGCCTGTTCGGTCCGTCGCGAAGTCAAACATGCCCCCTGCATATCCTTGCGCTTGCTCGAATCGGCGCGCACCTCGCCTGAGGTAATAGAGGCCCAACAAGTTCTTGCTCCAGAGCGTGCCATCACGGGCCACGGCCAGAGCCCACACCCCGCCTGGATCCGAAAGTGCTGAGGAACTGAGCGGCCACGGATCGTCGATCTCCTGCCATTGCGCGCCGTCGAAGCGATGTACCCTGTCGCGAGTCGCCACCCAGATAGAGCCATCAGGGTCCGGCACGATGGCGAAGATGTAGCTGCGTAACCCCGTTGTCTGCACTTCGAAGAAGGTCAAGGTGCCGTTCGAGAGCCGTGCAATTTCAGGCGTCGTGAACCCTATCCACAGGTTGCCGCGCGCGTCCGTCCCCAGTGCACTGATGGTGCGATTTCCGATCTCTTTCGTTGCAACCTGCTCCTCTTGCACGCCATCGAAGCGATACAGCCCTCCGGCCAGTGGAGCAAGCCACAAGAAGCCATCCGGTGTTTGTGACACTGCTTGAACACCGGAAAATGCCAGACCATCGCGCAGGGTCCAGGCCGTATGGTGCAGTTGCTTGATCTGTCGATCTGGGTCGAGCGCCCAGGCACCCGATGCCGTCATCATGATGATGGCCCATATGACGGCTGCACCCAGACCCCGCCTTCCGACACGAACGAGTGAGCTCATTCATACCTCCCTCGCTCGTGCGTTGCACGAGAAGGTGACCCGCTATTAAGCGGGATCAATAACAACCCAACATTGATGCTCTTCTTCGCGTAGCACACGATAGCGAGCGGCCGTAGTATGCCTTTCACGCCACGCATGTGCTGCTCCACTCATCATTAAGTCTTCTCGGCCGCCGGTACGTGCACTCGAGCATCAGGGTTGAAACGAAAAATAGATGATGTGCCACAACGCGAGCAGCACATCGGCCCGTTGTCACTACTCCGGCCAATGAATTACTGGGCGAATGCACCCAAATTGCGCCGACCGCGCGCTCTACGCGAGCGCATCATGGTTTCCGCGGTGCCATCATTCCTGAGTGTTGGGGGACATGCCAACGGGGACACGCATCGATTTATCTTCCGCGTTTCTTCGGCAGTTGATGCGCGTCCTAGTGGTCACTTCTGACGAGGTTCGTCAGAGATTCAACCATCGGCTTCCGAGCCAAGACGTCATTCTTGAACGGCTCTTCCGCGGGAATCTCCAGCGGCAAAGGACGCAGCTTCATACCGTGTGTCGCTCCGTATTTCACATCGCCTTAGGCGGAATCGGCGGGTTCGTTTCCGCGGCTCATTGCGGACTGCTCGGATCAGGACTTGGGATCAGGTCGCTAGGACCCACACATCGATTCTTCTGGCGATATCAATCGGAAATCGATGCGTGTCCTAGTGATCACCCGTCCACTTCTGCGTGCCGACGCGGAAGTCGCCCTTGAAGCGGGGTCAATTGGACACCCATCAAATTCACAC
>JAEZLB010000365.1 GCA_023435945.1 Pseudomonadota bacterium
GTGCAGATCAGTTCGCTGAGCAAGCATTACACGCCGGTCGCTAAAGTGATCGATGAGAAGGCCATCGTCAACGGCATCGTAGCGCTGCTGGCGACAGGCGGTTCAACCAACCACACCTTGCACCTGGTGGCGATCGCCAAGTCCGCCGGCATCGTCATCGACTGGGATGACTTCAATGACCTGTCGGCAGTCGTGCCCTTGCTGACACGGATTTATCCGAATGGCGATGCTGACGTGAACTACTTCCATGCAGCCGGCGGCGTAGGTTTTCTGATCCGGGAATTGCTGGATGCCGGTTTACTGCATGATGACGTGACCACCATACTTGGCGAGGGATTACGCAATCATTGCACCGATCCTTACCTGGAGGCCGGCAAGGTAATCTGGAAACCGGCTACCGAGAAAAGCGGTGACGAGAGTGTGCTGCGCCCGGTTGCCAATCCCTTCTCGCAGGATGGCGGCTTACGCCTGATGCAGGGCAATCTGGGGCGTGGCGTGATCAAGGTATCGGCGGTCAAGCCGCAGCATCGTGTGGTGCAGGCGCCGGCGATTGTCTTCCATGCGCAGGAAGAATTGATCGACGCTTACAAGCGAGGCGAATTGAACCGCGACTTTGTCGCCGTAGTGACTTTCCAGGGACCGCGTGCCAACGGCATGCCGGAGTTGCACGCGATGACGCCGGTGTTGGGCGCGTTGCAGGATCAGGGTTTCAAGGTGGCGCTGGTGACGGACGGCCGCATGTCGGGCGCATCCGGCAAGGTGCCGTCTGCGATACATATGTCACCCGAAGTATTGGCCGGCGGACCCTTGGGCAGGGTGCGCACCGGCGACATCATCCGCGTCGATGGTGATGCCGGCGTGATTGAAGCGCTGGTGCCGGACGCGGAATGGCATGCCCGGCCTATCGACAGGGTGGACTTGTCGGCTAACCAGATGCTCATGGGGCGTGAATTATTTTCTTCTTTCCGGCGCGTAGTCAGCAGTGCGGAAGAAGGTGCTGCGACTTTCGGATTGCCGCCGCTGTTCGATAAGGCGCAGCAGGCCGAAACGACGCTGCCCAACCCCAATGCCGAACCATTCTCGGATGAAGATACCGAGGCAAGAGGAGTGCCATGAATAAAAAACTGATTGAAATCATGCATGTGTCACCGGTTATCCCGGTGATTGCAATCGAGCATCCTGATCATGCGCTGCCCTTGGCAAAAGCATTGGTCGCAGGCGGCATACGCGTGCTGGAAGTGACGCTGCGCACGCCTTACGGATTGGAGGCGATTCGCACGATTGCGCAGATGGTGCCGGAGGCCATCGTCGGCGTTGGGACGCTGACCAAGCCGGAAGAGTTAAGCCAGGCCCGCCAGTCGGGAGCTGTTTTCGGTGTATCGCCCGGACTGACGCCTGCATTGGTTGCAGCCGTCAAGACCAGTGGCTTGCCATTGCTGCCCGGTGTGATGACCCCTTCTGAAGTCATGGAGGCGCGTGAAGCCGGCTTTTTTCAGCTCAAGCTTTTTCCGGCCGTACCGGCAGGTGGCGTAGGTATGCTGAATGCGATTGCCGGGCCTTTGCCAGACGTGCTGTTCTGTCCTACGGGAGGGGTTTCGCAGGACACCGCAGCGCAATTCCTGGCCTGCAAGAACGTAGCCTGCGTGGGCGGCTCCTGGCTGACGCCGCAGGACGCCGTCAAGGCGGGAGACTGGGGACGGATTACTGCACTGGCCAAGGCAGCGAGCCAGCTTCGTCAATAGGCACGCAGGGGCCGGAAGCTGGCTGTCGCCGCAGGCAGTCGACTTGCCGGGCCAATCTACCCTTGCCCTTGGGGTGCCCGCAGAGGGTCAGTTATAGGTAATGGTAAGGCTCTTGACGTCGGCCGGGTTTCCGGAAAGGGCGTCGGGAACCCGGTCTGCCGCGATAGAGACTGCCGTCGGCAGGTCGGTTGTCTGTACGGTCACCACTTTTTCGCGCGCGTCCCGTTCTGTGACGATGACCTGTGCAGGCGGTGGTGTCTTGACCGGCACCGTTGAAGAGGGCCTGCTCTCGGCCATGGCCGGGCCGGACAAACAAGCGGAAAGGGCAATTCCAAGGCAGTAAAGCTGAGACTTCATAAGTAAAAGCTTTGCTAAAGAAGGAGTAATCAAGGCAGCGGAACAGTTGCTTACGCGGCTATCGTTCGTCGTATTCTACTATTTCCAGTTGGAAATATTCGTGAAAACCGCCTGCTCCTGCAAAATTGCAGCTTCTCCCCTTTACCGGTAATTCCGGGGCTTGGCCTCGTCAGGCTTATCTTCCAGCACTTCCGTGGACGAGCCGCTGGAAGCAGCGCCCGATACCCGGGTCGTACCTGTTTGCGGAGGCAGCCGGCCCTCGACCAGGTTCTTGAGTTTTGCCATGGCCTCGTTCAACTGGCTCTGCATGTCTTCCGTCGTATCGCCTGCCACCACGCCCGGAAACTGTCCCGGTTCGGCATGCATGGTGAACACTGCTCTCGACGAGCGCTCTCCCAGCGATTCCACTTCTATCCTGCAGTCACCGCTTATGCCGCTGAGATCGCTCCACGCTATGCAGCGGTCCGTTACCTGCTTGGTGATCGAGGCATCCCATTCCACTGGCCGGTTCGCCATCTTGGTAGTCCAGTGCAAGAACGAATCATTCACCTGCTCCACGTTTTCCACGTTGTCCATAAACTGCGGATAGTCTTCGAAGTGGTTCAGTATTTCATAGAGGGTGTGAACCGGGACATGGATTTCAACCGATTGCTGTATCGTGGCCATCAGACTTCTCCTTGTATGCGCAATGGAATGGTGTCGTGGTGGAGGGAAATGCTGGCCAGAATTGAGAGTGCAAAGGAAAAGACAAGTTGCAGGAAAGGAGCCGGGGTGGGCGGAATGCCCAAAGGGTGCCGTTTTTGCGGTGAAGGCAAAGGGCGTGGCGAGAAAGGGGGGAGGAGGCTCGTTATCGCCGGCAATGCATGGAAAAGAGGAGAGGGCGGTGAAACCGTGCACCTGGACGCTGGCCGGATTAAGGTCCGAACAAATGATCCAGGTCCGCGAAGGCCTTGAATTCCAGGGCATTGCCGCTGGGATCGAAGAGGAAGAAAGTGGCCTGTTCATCCGGCATGCCTTCCGAGCGAATGGCCGGCTCAACCGCAAAGGTGATAGCGGCCTGGCGTATGCGTTCCACCAGCCTGCGCCATTGCGGCATCGTCAGTACCACGCCGAAATGCGGCACCGGCAAATGGCGTTCATCAACAGCGGTCTTCACGCTCAATGCCATGCCGGGCTCCAGGTGCGCAACCAGCTGGTGGCCCATTAAATCGTATTCCAGATATCTTCGTCCGCTGCGTTTTTCCACGCATCCCAATACCTCCCCGTAAAAAACGCGCGCGGCAGCGAAGTCATGAACGGGAACAGCGATATGGAAAGGTTGCAGGGCAGTCATGCGGATTTTCCTTAGAGAACTCAATGCGATTGTAGCGCACCGGGCATCCCCATGATGCTTTGTTCCGGGAAACACCTCATCCTGGCGTGCCCCTTCGGTTTGCGCAAATTTCTGCCGGACCGCAGACGTGTCCGTTAAAATAACGTCATTCCCATCTTCCGTTTTTCTCCATGACTCAAGACGAACTCAAACAAGCAGTTGCCCGTGCCGCGCTCGAATACGTAGTAGAGGGCGAAATCGTCGGTGTAGGCACTGGTTCCACCGCGAATTTCTTCATCGACGAGCTGGGCAAGATCAAGGACAAGATCAAGGGCGCAGTCGCTTCGTCGGAAGCCACGGCAGCTCGCCTGCGTTCGCACGGCATAACGGTGCTGGACCTGAACGATGTCGATTCCATGCCGGTGTATGTGGATGGCGCCGATGAGATCACGCCGCAAGGTGCGATGATCAAGGGCGGAGGTGGTGCGCTGACGCGTGAAAAGATCGTCGCCTCGGTTGCCGAACGTTTTGTCTGCATCGCCGATGAATCCAAGCTGGTGGGCGTGCTGGGTAAGTTCCCGCTGCCGGTCGAAGTGATTCCCATGGCTAAAGCGGTGGTGATGCGCAAGCTCGCCGCCCTGGGCGGTCAGCCTGCCTTGCGCATGAAAGGCGATCAGCCCTATGTGACCGACAATGGCTGCCTGATTATCGATGTGTCGGACCTGACTATTGAGGATCCGGTCGAAATGGAAGGCGCGATCAACCGTATGCCGGGCGTGGTCACAGTGGGCCTGTTTGCGCAGCCTGGTGCCAATGTCTGCCTGCTGGGTACGTCGCAGGGTGTGCGCACGCTGAAGTTCTGAAGCATGCGTTGATCCGATGCCCAATAAAAAAAGCCCGCTTCATGCGGGCTTTTTTTATTGCCTTATTCCGTGGGAGGCACGTAACCGGCTGCGGCATCCGCGCCTTCACCGAAGAAGTGGTTCTCCATCTGTGTGGCCAGATACTTGCGTGCGCGCGGATCGGCCAGGTTCAGGCGGTTTTCATTGACCAGCATGGTCTGATGTTTCAGCCAGGCAGCCCAGGCTTCTTTCGACACGCTTTCATAGATGCGTTTGCCCAGTTCGCCGGGGTAGGGAGGGAAGTCCAGACCTTCGGCTTCCTTGTTGAGTTTGATGCAGTGGACCGTGCGGGCCATGTTGTTCTCCAGAATGAGTGACGCGGCAGGGAGTGGGCCCTGCCAGATAAAAAAGATACCGAACCGGAATTATAAGTTTTTGATCAGAACAATGGATTTGCGCTGCCAGTTATACATGGCCTGCCTGTCTTTGGGCAGGTCATCGACCGAGGCGGTGACGAACCCGCGCTTGAGGAACCAGTGAGCAGTACGGGTCGTTAGCGCAAACAGCTTGGTGAAACCGCCTGCCCGGGCACGATTTTCGATGTGTTTCAGCAGGCGTTCGCCATCGCCCTGGGTCTGTACTTCAGGGTTGACGACCAGGCATGCCATTTCTGCCATTTTTTCCTTGGGGAAGGGGTAGATGGCAGCACAACCGAAAATCACGCCATCGTGTTCGATGATGGAGAAATTGTCGATTTCGCGTTCTATCAGTTCGCGCGGACGCTTGACCAGCGTGCCATCGGCCTCCAGCGGCTCGATCAGCTTCAGGATGCCGCCCACGTCTTCGATGGTGGCCCGACGCAGGCTTTCCAGGTTTTCGGTGGAAACCATGGTACCTACGCCGTCATGGGTGAACAGTTCCAGCAACACCGAGCCATCACTGCCAAAAGGCACGATATGCGCGCGCGGTACGCCGCCCTGGCAGGCCTCAACCGCGTGCTGGAGATAATAGGCGACATCAGCCGGCAGGAAATTCTGTTCCAGCAGTTGACGTGCCTGATAGGGAGACACCTCGCGGATTTCCTGTTCGTCCTGATCCTTCATCAGCGGATGCTCGGTCAGGAAAATCAGCTTGTCGGCGCGTAGCGCGGTGGCGGTAGCTACTGCCACATCTTCCATGGTGAGATTAAAAATCTCGCCGGTAGGCGAATAACCGAGCGGCGGCAATACCACCAGCGCACCGGCCTCCAGAATACGGTGTATCGACTCAAAGGCCACTTTGCGCGGCACGCCTGTCAGTTCCAGGTCGACGCCATCGATCACGCCCATGGGACGCGCGGTAACGAAGTTGCCAGAAATGATACGCAGGTCAGCGTGTGCCATGGGGGTATTGGGCAGTCCCTGGCTGAATGCGCCCTCGATATCGAGGCGAATCTCGCCCGAGGCTTCCTTCACGCATTCCATCGCGGAGGCATTGGTAATACGGATACCCTTGTGAAAACGGCTTTCGTGCTGGCGCAGCGCCATCTGTTCCTGCACCTGCGGGCGCGCGC
>JAEZLB010000165.1 GCA_023435945.1 Pseudomonadota bacterium
ATCTCCGGCATGGCTGCCAATGTAGGCGCGGTGACATTATCGGAAGCGGCAGCCAGGCTGGAATCCTCGCTCAAGCAGCAGAAAGCTTCGGATGCAGACATCGCGGCATTCTGCAATCTCGTGCAACACACCATCCAACTCCTGGAATTGCGCCACGCCACTTAGGCCGTCACGCATCACCCTTATCCTTTCCCGCCCCCCTCTGTTCGCCATCTGCGACACCCTCGCATCAGGGATAGCCGCAACAGCTGGTGTAACCGGCCCAGGCTGCCAAAGTTTAAGAGTGCTCCAAGCCCTTGATTTTCAAGAATTGCATGACGATGGGATAAAGCACCCGATCGTGCCATTTGGAACGACTACGACCAGAAAATTGCCCCCGCTCAAAGCGGTTACACGAACTTTCCGTATGCTCTCCCTACCGATCTCTTTGTAAGGCGTGCGCCCGTAAGAGCGCCATTTTCAAACGATTCAGCCTGCAATCACTCCGCGAACAGGTGGCGGTTTGTGGCGGCTGCGCACCATCGTCGAGCCGATCGCCCGGCATGGCTACAGGACAGGCGGATGACACCAAGCGCTAGCTCTACTCGTGCATTGTCGGATGGCAGCCAACCTGCCGCGCAGTCACGCTATCGGCGTACCACGCAACTGTTCAAAGGCTGCGTGCCCGAATTCGCGCATGCGCAATGGCTTGCGATACAACGTCCCGGCATCGCTTCCGGTACCTCATCGCCACAGCCACGCCGCTCACCGCAAGTTCACACCTATGTGGTTAGGGAAGATGGCAGGCCCGTCGTACTGGTGTTTTTTCAGCTTGATAAAAAAACTGCCTTAGTGCTGAACGATACGCCGCAGGAATCAGGAGCCGAACTCCAGGATTTCTGCCGCCATCTGTTTCAGCATTTTCCTGCTGTGCGTCGTATCTGCTTTCTTTCGCAGCAGCGCTTCATCCACACCAAGGAAAAAAAATGTTCCCGCCACCCATCAAACCGACTGCTTCTGCCACGCCACCCGTCGGTGCGCATGGAACAATCGCTACGCTTCAACCATCGCAACATCAGGTATTTCCTGCGGCGCCTGAAACAGGACCATCCCGATTTCGCCATTGAGTGCCATGCGCATGATGCCGTGACGGCATCGCATTGCCGCGCGCTATTACAACTGCATCGCCCTCAAGCTGTGGATAAAAGGCAGGCCGAGTCGCCGCTGGATGAGGCGGGAGAAAATCTGGTACGTGCAGTCCAGGAAGCGGGATTGGTGTGCCTGCTGAAAATCGGCGGACGCATTGTGGCAGGTGCCATCTGCCTGCGCAGTGGCGGCGACTGGCAATTGCATGTGCTGGCGTGTGATCCGCGCTTTCAGGCTTACGGGCTGGGCATGCTGTGCTGTTATTTCACCGTCTGCGAACATAAGGACCGGCAACGCCACAAGAGTGGCGCGACGATCAACCGGCCACGCCCCACTCATGTGCTGATGGTCAGGCAGGAACGTACTACCGTACTGACGGTTAAACGCCCGCAGGCCTCGTTGCTGGTGCGCTGCGATCATGCGATCTATAGCGCATGCATGGATTGCCTGCAGCAGGCCGTTCAACTGCGCAACAATGGCCGGCAGCTATGGCAGGCGGCGATACGGTTGCTGGCGGCCGGAGGGTCGGCCTTGCAGCTGATGAGGAAGCGCCTGGCATCCGTCTGGCGTTTATCTTCTCTGCCCGCATTTCTGCGCAGTCATTAACGCAAAATTCTCCTCATTTATAAATCGAAGGTATCGCCTATTTCCATGATGAGGCCGGTCTTGCTGCCATCGTAACCGGCGAGATCCGATAACAATCGGCGGAACTCCTCTCCCTGCAGGATGCAGACGATTTCCTTCAGCGGACTGTTGTTCATCGCCTGTTTGTTAGCCGCGAAGAAATAGCGTTCGTGGATCAGCGGCACAAAATCCAGCCCGAAGCGCTTGGCCGCCGTTTCCACGCCCACCCCCACATCGGCCATGCCGCTGGCGATATAGGCCGCCACGGCGGCATGCGTGAATTCCGCACTTTCATAACCGCGTATCGAGGAGGTCGGAATGCCTTCCTTTTCCAGCATCAGTTCCAGCAGCAGGCGCGTGCCGGAACCCGGCTGGCGATTGACGAAATGCACGTCCTCTCTTTGCAGATCGGACAAGGTATGTATGTTCTTGGGATTGCCGGGCGCCAGGAAAAAACCTTGGGTGCGCACCGCCAGGTGGATCAGCACATGCTGATCGGCATTGAGCCATTTCGCATAACGCCTATAGGCCTGCGCCTCGAACTCGCCCAGCGGCACATGAAATCCCGCGAGGTCGCACTCGCGCCGCGCCAGCGCTGCCACCGCTTCCGTGCTGTTGCGATAACGCAGCTCCACGGGCAGATTGGCCGCGTTGAGATGCTCCAGCAAGGTGGCCACCGCAAAGCCATGCGTGGCGTCGATGCGCAACGCACTTCTTGTGCCCAGCACCGTCTTATCCAATTCGCCTTCCAGCTCCGACGCCAGGCTTTGCAGCGTCGGCGATAACCGGGCACTGATACGCTTGTTGGCCCATAACAAGGTTTCGGCCAGGGGGCTCAGGCGCGTGCCCCGGCCCGGCTGTTTGATTAGCAGCTTTGCATTGAATAGTTGTTCGGCTTCCATCAATTGTCCCCAGACATGCCGATACGACAATCCGCTGGCCTTGACGGCGGCAGCGATAGAGCCCGAGGACTGTATCGCCGATAACAAACTTAATAACAGTTCTGTATCTAATGCAACGCCGGGTTTTGCCCCCACAGTCCGGCTGATACGCCAATGCGGTTCAATCGAAACTTTGAACATTTATGTACTCGATTACATATATTGACCGCCACTTTACGCTCATATATGTGCCTATGCAACCGCATATCTCTATGTCACCCAAAACATATATGGTAGAATTTTTCGCCACAGGTATTGGCAGAATTGCCAACGACCGAATTGCTCCTCCCCGGCATGGGCTACCTTTTCGAAAGCAACATGCCTTTTACAAATTTGACAGAGAAGAGATCTCGCAAATGAATCGAACAGTTATTCCCATTGCTGCGGTGCCAGTCGTGGATCGTGAGCGTCGTCGTGCGACGCCGAAAGGACGCCGGGTCGATCCCAAGGCGCAAGCGGAAGTGCGTGCCTTGCTGGGTGATGAGTCCCGCCAACGCGACTTGCTGATTGAGCACTTGCATAAACTGCAGGATCATTTCGGCCACCTTTCTTCTTCCCACATGGCTGCTCTGGCTCAGGAAATGGGTCTGGCGCAAACCGAAGTATTTGAAGTGGCTTCGTTCTACCACCACTTCGATATCGTCAAAGAAGGCGATACGCCTCCGCAAGCCATCACTGTCCGCGTATGCGATGGTCTGTCGTGTGAAATGGCAGGTGCACAAGATCTGCTGGCAAAACTGCCGGACATCCTGGGCAAAGAAGTTCGCGTGATCCACGCTCCTTGCGTAGGCCGCTGCGAAACCGCTCCGGTCGCCGTGGTTCACCAGAACCCGGTTATCAACGCAACGGTTGAGAAAGTGGTTGAAACCGTTAAAGCCGGTGCAACGACCCACGTTGAAAAAGACCAGATCACGTTCGAAAAATATGTCGCAGAAGGCGGCTATGAATTGCTGAAAGAATGCGTATCCGGCAAGCGTACTTCCGAAGACACCATCAAAGTGATGGAATCCTCCGGTCTGCGCGGCCTGGGTGGTGCAGGCTTCCCGGCCGGCCGTAAATGGCGCATCGTGCGCGATGCACTGGGTCCGCGTCTGATGGCGGTAAACATCGACGAAGGCGAACCAGGCACATTCAAGGATCGCTACTACCTCGAACGCGATCCGCATCGCTTCCTGGAAGGCATGCTGATCGCTGCATGGGCAGTCGGCATCGAATCCATCTATATCTACCTGCGTGACGAATACCACGGCTGCCGCAAGATGCTGGAAGCCGAGCTCGCCAAGCTGAAAGCCAATCCGCCTATCGCTGACATGCCGGAAATTTCCCTGCGTCGCGGTGCAGGCGCGTACATCTGCGGTGAAGAATCCGCGATGATCGAATCCATCGAAGGCAAGCGCGGCATGCCACGCCTGCGTCCTCCTTACGTGGCGCAAGTGGGTCTGTTCGGCCGTCCTACGCTGGAACACAACTTCGAAACTCTGTTCTGGGTACGCGACATCCTGCAAAAAGGCGCTGACTGGTTCTCCGGTCACGGTGCGAATGGCCGCAAAGGTCTGCGTTCCTACTCGGTTTCCGGCCGCGTGAAGAATCCTGGTGTGCACCTGGCTCCGGCTGGCGTCACGATCCAGCAACTGATCGACGACTACTGCGGCGGCATGCTGGATGGCCATAAATTCTATGGCTACCTGCCGGGCGGCGCATCGGGCGGTATTCTGCCCGCGACCATGAACGACATTCCGCTGGACTTCGATACGCTGCAACCTTACGGCTGCTTCATCGGTTCGGCGTCCGTGATCATCCTGTCCGACAAGGATACGGCTGTGGGTGCAGCGCGCAACATGATGCGCTTCTTCCAGGACGAATCCTGCGGTCAATGTACGCCTTGCCGCGTTGGCACGGCCAAGACTCTGGCTCTGATTCAGAAGCCCAAGTGGGACACGGCGCTGTTGGCCGAGCTGTCCAATGTGATGCGCGACGCCTCGATCTGCGGTCTGGGTCAGGCAGCCCCCAACCCGGTGGATTGCGTGATCAAGTACTTCCCGCATGAACTGGCCTAAGGCGCGAAAGGATACGACATGAATGCGATTACTCGTAACGAACTGTCCCAACTGGATGCTCCAGTGGTGACTTTTGAAATCAACGGCAAGCAGGTATCGGGCACGGCCAACGAAACCATCCTGCAAGTAGCCAAGCGTGAAGGCATCGCCATTCCGCACCTGTGCTACAAGGACGGTCTGGACACCGCCGGTAACTGCCGCGCCTGCGTGGTAGAAATTAACGGCGAACGCGTGCTGGCACCTTCGTGCTGCCGCCATCCGTCCAATGGCATGAAAGTGACCACCGACAGCGAACGCGCCGTTGCGTCGCAAAAAATGGTGCTGGAACTGCTGCAGTCGGACATGCCGGAAAAGGACTACACCCGCAAGAATGAAGTGGACTTCTGGTCCGAAAAACTGGGCGTAGGCAAACCACGCTTCGAATCGCGCGGCCAATGGGTTGCTGACCTGTCGCACCCCGCGATTGCCGTCAATCTGGATGCCTGTATTCAATGTACCCGCTGCCTGCGCGCTTGCCGCGACGAGCAGAACAATGACGTTATCGGCCTGGCCTTCCGTGGCGAAAGCGCGAAGATCGTGTTCGACATGGATGATCCGATGGGTGCATCCACTTGCGTGGCTTGCGGCGAATGCGTACAAGCCTGCCCGACCGGCGCACTGATGCCGGCACGTGACGCAGCTCTGGCTGCTCCGGACAAGAAAGTCGACTCGGTTTGCCCGTTCTGCGGCGTGGGTTGCCAATTGACCTTCAACGTCAAAGACAACAAGATCACCTATGTGGAAGGCCGCGACGGCCCCGCCAACAAAGGCCGCCTGTGCGTGAAAGGTCGTTATGGCTTCGACTATGCACACCATCCACACCGCCTGACCAAGCCGCTGATCCGCCGTGCCGATGCACCGAAAACCGGTGACTTCGTCATGGACCCGAACAACGTGATGGATGTGTTCCGCGAAGCGACCTGGGAAGAAGCCCTGGAATTCGCTGCCGGCGGTCTGCGCAACATCCGCGATACCCATGGCAAGAAAGCATTGGCTGGCTTCGGTTCCGCGAAGGGTTCGAACGAAGAGGCTTACCTGTTCCAGAAACTGGTTCGTACCGGCTTCGGCTCCAACAACGTCGACCACTGTACCCGTCTGTGCCACGCTTCCTCCGTGGTAGCGCTGCTCGAAGGTATCGGTTCCGGCGCTGTGTCCAACCCTGTAATGGACGTGGGCAAGGCTGAAGTGGTGATCGTGATCGGTTCCAACCCGACTGTGAACCACCCGGTTGCAGCCACCTTCATCAAGAATGCCGTACGCAACGGTACCAAGCTGATCGTCATGGATCCGCGCCGTTCCGAACTCGGCCGCGTGGCACACCGCTTCATCCAGTTCAAACCAGCCAGCGACGTTGCGCTGCTGAACGCAATGATGCACGTGATCGTGACCGAGAACCTGGTGGATAAAGACTTCATCGAAAACCGTACTGAAGGCTACGAAGAAGTCAAAAAGAACGTAGAAGGCTACAGCCCTGAGAAGATGGCTCCGGTATGCGGCATCGATGCCGACACCATCCGCTACATCGCTCGCCTGTACGCAACCTCCAAGGCATCCATGATCCTGTGGGGCATGGGCGTATCGCAGCACGTTCACGGCACCGACAATGCTCGCTGCCTGATCGCTCTGGCACTGATGACCGGTCAAATCGGCCGTCCTGGTACCGGTCTGCATCCGCTGCGTGGTCAGAACAACGTTCAGGGCGCATCCGACGCCGGTCTGATCCCGATGGTGTATCCGGACTACCAGCGCGTGGATGATCCGAGCGTACGTGCCAAGTTTGCCAAAGCGTGGAATGTGTCGGAAGACTCCCTGGATGCGACGCCTGGCCTGACCGTGGTTGAAATCATGCATGCGATCAAGGAAGGCAAGATCCGCGGCATGTTCGTTCAGGGTGAAAACCCGGCCATGTCCGATCCGGATGCCAACCACGCTCGTGAAGCGCTGGCTGCGCTGGACCACCTGGTTGTTCAGGATATCTTCCTGACCGAAACCGCGTATCTGGCTGACGTGATTCTGCCGGCATCGGCTTTCGCTGAGAAAACCGGCACCTTCACGAACACCGACCGTATCGTGCAGATGGGCCGTGCCGCGATCGATCCTCCGGGCGATGCGAAGCAGGATCTGTGGATCATCCAGGAAATCGGCAAGCGCCTGGGCCTGGACTGGAACTACACGCACGTGTCGGAGGTGTTCGACGAAATGCGTAAAACCATGCCGAGCATCGCCGGTATCACCTGGGATCGTCTGGAGAAAGAAGATGCCGTCACCTATCCTTGCGAAAAAGAAGGTGATCCGGGTGAACCCGTGGTGTTCACGGAAAGCTTCCCGCGTCCGTCCGGCAAGGCACGCTTTGTTCCTGCAGACGTGATTCCGGCAGCAGAACGTCCGGATGACGAATTCCCGTTCGTCCTGATCACCGGCCGTCAGCTGGAGCACTGGCATACCGGCTCCATGACCCGTCGCGCGACGGTGCTGGATGCGCTGGAACCTGATCCGACCGCTCTGATCCACCCGCTGGATCTGGCAGCAATGGGCGGCAAGCCGGGCGATGTGCTGACGCTGGAATCGCGCCGTGGCAAGGTAACCCTGTATGCACGTGCCGATGAAGGTACGCCGCGTGGTGCCGTGTTTGTACCGTTTGCTTACTACGAAGCAGCGATCAACACGCTGACCAACGCAGCGCTGGATCCGTTTGCGAAGATCCCCGAGTTCAAGTACTGCGCCATTCGCGTGAACCTGGGCGGTGAAGCGCCTACCATCTCTTCTTACGGTGGTGGTCAGATCCTGCAGAAAGCACTGGCGACGCACTAATCGCTTGCGCTAACGCAAAAAGCCGCACGGTTCACGC
>JAEZLB010000185.1 GCA_023435945.1 Pseudomonadota bacterium
TCCTGGGCGCCACCTACGACTTCCACGCTGCAAAACTCCACGCTGCTCTCGGTGAACGATCTGACGACGGCGCTGGCAATGATGCCCGCAGCGGCATGCTCGGCGTCTCGGCCCCTTTAGGTAAAGGTAAGGTAATGGCTAGTTATATCCGTGTTGAAAACCGCGACACCGACAATGCCGACAGCAATGTCATCGCGCTAGGTTATGACTACGCGTTCTCCAAGCGTACAGCACTCATCACACGCTATATACGTACCGATAACGATGCAGGAGCCGACTTGGGTATTGCTGATGGAGACTATCCTGTGGCCCGTGCAGGGGAAAATGCCAACGCTTTAGGCATTGGCATTCAGCATCGCTTCTGATCGCTCTTTCAGAGCTTACCCTCTGCAAAAGGCGCCGACAGGCGCCTTTTGCTTTTTTATGCCCTTTTCGCCCTGCATCTATTCCTGGTCCTTATTCCTTTGCAAGAGCGACCTTTTTCTCCCCCGAAGCTGTTGCCATATTTCATTCAAAAAATCGACGATCAACCAACTGCTTTCTGCTTACCTGCTATCCCAGTGACAGCAGCAGTATTTATAAAGCGAAAAAGAACCTTGCTTAAAGTACGATCATCGCCCCTTTATTGCCTGAATGCTTTCAGAAATACAGTGCATACTTCCTTTCCTCTATCGCTAGCTCTCCTCTTTTTTCATCAGGTCAGCGGCTCGGCACTATTTCCTGGACCAATCAGGCAAAACGTTCTCGAAAAGTTTCCCGATCTGGCAACCCGGATGGCAACTTTCCGGTCTCCGTCAGTTAAAATCACAACAACCGCTGGCCGGGTACCGGGGCACAGCCCTCACCCGCCGTTTTCTTATTGAGCATCTGAGGCAACATGACCGCACAAATTGATTCCGACACCGTAGCCCGCTATCTGGCCGAGAATCCCGAATTTTTTGAAGAGCATGCCGAGTTGCTGGGGCAAGTCAAATTGATCAGCCCGCTGGGCGGGCGCACCGTATCCCTGCAGGAAAGACAAATGGAAGTCTTGCGGGAGAAAATCAAGAACCTGGAGCTGCGTTTTGCGAACCTGGTACGCATCGCGCAGGACAATGAGGACATCACCTCCAAGTTCCACACGTGGGTCAAGGCCTTGCTGATTGCCCGCAATGACGTGGACCTGCCGCATGTACTGGTCGACAGCCTGCGCACGGCATTTCAGGTGCCTCAGGCCACGCTGCGCCTCTGGGGCGTCTCGGATACTTGTTCCCATACCTGGTTCAGTGAGGCCGTGTCGGCTGATGTGCGCCTCTTCACCAACAGCATGAACACGCCGTATTGCGGCCCCAATCAGGATTTTGAAGCGGCGGGCTGGCTGGAAGAGGGACAAAACGCCCAGTCTCTGGCCCTGGTTCCCTTGCGGCGCGAAGGTGAGTCAGAAACTTTCGGCTTGCTGGTCATGGGCTCGCCCGACCCAGGTCGCTTCCCCTCGGACATGGCACCCGATTTCCTGACCAAGATCGGCGAAACCAGCAGTGCCGCCCTGACCGGCCTGCTAAACTGAACGCTCCTGCCATGAGGGTCGAGCGCGACAGCGTCAATGCAGGCAGAGACGACATTCAGCGTTATCTTGAACATCTGCGCACGCAACGCAAGCTGTCGCCACATACCTTGCAGGGATATGGCCATGATCTGCAAGAACTGCACAGCATGGCAGCCAATACAGACGTCAGGCTGGAGGAACTCCGACAACACCATGTGCGCCGTTTTATGGGACAGCTGCATGCCAAGGGCCTGAACCCGCGCTCACTCGCCCGTAAGCTGTCGGCATGGCGCAATTTCTACCATTGGCTGGCAGAAGAAAAACCTCTTGTCTGCAATCCTGTAGAAGGCGTCAAGGCCCCCAAGCAGAATCGTCCGCTTCCCAAAGCCCTGACCAGCGACGAGGCGGTTCACCTGGTCTCGAGTCTCTCCTCCCCAACAGACGCTTCCCCTGCCACCCAGCACTGCAACCGCGCGATGTTCGAGCTGCTTTACTCGAGCGGCTTGCGTGTGTCCGAACTGGTGGGCCTAGACTTGCATTACGTGAAGGAAGGCGAGTATGTCTCACAAGGCTGGATAGATTTTGATGCGGGAGAAGTGACAGTCACCGGCAAAGGCGGCAAGATACGCTGTACTCCCGTCGGTTCAGCCGCACTCGCCGCCCTGCGCGACTGGCTGCCTTTGCGTGACCAACTGGCCCTCCTCAGTCCGGAACCGGACTGCTTTGCGCTATTTCTCACGGAACGCGGAAAACGCGTATCGCGCAACGTCGTCTATTCGCGCCTGGTCGCACACGGTCAGGCACTGGGCTTGCCAGGCCGGGTACATCCTCACGTACTGCGGCATTCCTTTGCCTCCCATGTGCTGCACTCTTCCGGCGACTTACGTGCCGTGCAGGAAATGCTGGGGCACGCTTCCATTGCCGCCACCCAGATTTATACCTCGCTGGATTTCCAGCGTTTGGCACAGGTATACGATGCCGCGCACCCCCGCGCGAAAAAACAATCGAAGTAAGTAGCGTTCAAACCAAGTCCGGCAAATGCGGCATAATCCTTGGCTTACCAAGCGGCCTTGCCGCGTGTTTCAGTAAAGGATCAACCATGGCGCTCATTCCCGTCACCATCTTGACCGGCTTTCTTGGCGCCGGCAAAACCACCCTGCTCAAGACCATTCTGCAGGAACGTCACGGCCACAAGATAGCCGTGATAGAAAACGAATTTGGCGAAGAAAGCATCGATAACGAACTATTGGTGCAAGACCGCAGTGAACAAATCGTCGAAATGAATAACGGCTGCATCTGCTGCATGAGCCGTTGATCGCAAGATCAAGCGGTGCATCGTCTTTTTCAACGAAGCCGACAGCCCGCGGAAACTGATGTATGGTGCAAGGCTGCCGAGGAAAAAGACATGGTAGAGATCCGGCTTACAAATAGCAAAACCCGCCGCAAAGAGGTCTTTGAGCCGATCGAGGCAGGGCGGGTCAGCATCTATGTCTGCGGCCCAACGGTCTATGATCGCGCCCATATTGGCAATGCGCGCCCCGTTGTGGTTTTCGATACGCTCTATCGGCTGATGCGCCATGTCTATGGGGCGGATGCGGTCAAATACGTCCGTAACTTCACTGACGTAGATGATAAGATCAATGCCGAGGCCCTACGCCGCCAAAAGGCAGGTGCGGCAGGCAGCCTTGAAGAACTCATCCGTGAGCGCACCGAAGAGACCATCCGCTGGTATCACGAAGATATGGACGCCTTGGGGGCTTTGCGCCCCAATGCAGAGCCGCGTGCGACCGAATTTATCGGCGCGATGATCACCATGATCGAAAGCCTGATCGCTAAGGGCCATGCCTATGCTGCGCAGGGCCATGTGATGTTCCGCGTACGCTCTTACAAAGACTATGGCGCGCTCTCTGGGCGTTCGGTCGATGATATGATCGCAGGCGCAAGGGTCGAGGTTGCGCCCTTCAAAGAAGACCCGATGGACTTCGTGCTTTGGAAGCCTTCGGATGATGCGCTCCCCGGTTGGCAAAGCCCTTGGGGGCGTGGTCGTCCGGGTTGGCATATCGAATGTTCAGCCATGTCTTATGAGCTTTTGGGCGCAAGTTTTGACATTCACGGCGGTGG
>JAEZLB010000192.1 GCA_023435945.1 Pseudomonadota bacterium
CCGCGAGCAAACGTGGTATCGGATCTGGCTCTCGTACGACGCGCGCACGCGGCACGCTGTCATCGGCCTGCAGGCGCTGAAGTCGGGTCGCCCGGAGGGGGCGGGCCGGACGGCGACGATGCTCGCCACGCTGCCGCAGCCGATCGGTGCCAGCCAGATCTACATCAGCGGCGTCGGCCACGAGCACGCGAGCCTGACTTTCAACGGCCGCATCGAGCGGCCCATGATTTTCAATCGTACGCTGTCGGCGGAGGAGGTCGCCGCCGCGGCCCAGGGGGCATCCGTCGCCGGGCTGGTCGCGGGCTGGGATTTCTCGCGCGACATCTCATCGAGCCGCATCGTCGACATCGGGCCGCACGGCCTGCACGGGACCCTCGTCAACGCGCCGACGCGCGCTGTGACAGGCTCCACCTGGACCGGGCGCGAGATGGCGTGGCGGCATGCACCGCAGGAATACGCGGCCATTCACTTCCACGAGGATGATCTCGACGATTGCCGCTGGCCGACGGCCTACCAGTGGACCGTGCCGGCGGACCTGCGCTCAGGCAGCTATGCGCTGCGGCTCGAGGCGGGCGGGCACGCGGAGAACATCCCGTTCTTCGTCGTGGTGCCGAAGGGCCGGAAGACGGCCGACATCTGCGTGCTGGTCTCGACCTTCACCTATGTCGTCTACCACAACCACGCCCGGCCCGAATGGATCACTGACCCCGCCTGGCGTGCGGCGTGGGAGGAGCAGACGCGGGCATGGGGTGGCTACCCCCACAATCCCGGCGAGCACCGGGATTACGGTCTGTCGACCTACAATTATCACACGGACGGCAGCGGCATCTGCTTCGCGTCGTGGCACCGGCCGATGCTCAATGTGCGGATCGGGTACATCACCTATCCCCATCCGGAGATTCGCGGCTCGGGCCTCAGGCATTTCCCGGCCGACTCGCACCTCATCTCCTGGCTCGAGGCCAAGGGATACAGCTACGATCTCATCACGGACTGGGAACTGCATCACGAGGGTCATGAGCTTCTGAAGCCCTACCGCGTGGTGATGACCGGCTCGCATCCGGAATACCACACGCGTGAGATGCTGGATGCGCTCGAAGCCTATCGCGATGGCGGCGGGCGCTTCTGCTATCTCGGCGGCAACGGCTTCTACTGGAAGATCGCGCTGTCGAAGGAGCTGCCGGGCCTGATCGAAATCCGCCGGGCGGAGGGCGGCATTCGCGCCTGGGCGGCGGAGGTCGGTGAGTACTACAACCAGTTCGATGGCGAGTACGGCGGCCTCTGGCGTCGGAACGGCCGTCCGCCCCAGGAGCTGACCGGCGTCGGCTTCACGGCGCAGGGCAACTTCGTCGGCTCCTATTACCGCCGCCTTCCGGAGGCCGCTCATCATCCGCGCGTTTCCTGGATTCTCGAGGGCATCGAGGACGAGAAGCTCGGCGATTTCGGCCTGTCTGGGCACGGCGCCGCGGGCTTCGAGCTCGACCGCACCGACAAGCGCCTCGGCACGCCGCCGCACGCCGTCGTCATCGCCCGGTCCGAGAACCACCCGCCCGAGGCACCCTGGGTGCTGGTTCCCGAGGAGCAGCTCACCCACCTCACCACGATCCCCGGCGCGCCACCCAAGGACCTGATTCACGCCGACATGACCTTCTTCGAGACGCCCATCAACGGCGCGGTGTTCTCGACGGGCTCGATCACCTTCTGCGGCTCGCTGCCGGTGAACGACTTCGACAACAACATCTCGCGGTTGCTGCAGAATGTGCTGAACCGGTTCCTGGATCCGGAGGCGCGGTTCGAGGTACCGGCGGCGTAGGCGGGGGGCAAGCGCCCGCCTCCGCGGAAACTCGAAGCAGCGGCAGGCAGTTGGATCTGGGTGGCACGACGATGAAGGTGCGAACCCATGATCCACTGCAAGCGCGTCTACGAGGCCCCTGAGCACGGCGACGGCTACCGCGTTCTGGTCGATCGGCTGTGGCCGCGCGGGCTCACGCACGAGAAGGCTGCCCTCGACGAGTGGCTGAAGGACGTCGCGCCGAGCAACGACCTGCGCCACTGGTTCGGTCACGAGCCGACGAAGTGGGCGGAGTTCGAGCGCCGCTACCACGAGGAGCTGTCCTCTCCGGATGTGCAGGAGCAACTCTCTCATTTGCGGAAGATCGCGAAGTCCAAGACGCTGACGCTGCTCTATGCGGCCCGGGACGAGGAGCACAACAACGCGCTGGTGCTGAAGGAAGTGCTGGAGAAGCGGTGAGGTGGCCGGCGCCGGAACGGACGACGATCTGGCGCCAACGCCGATCATTTCGGGACCGACCCTTACGCGCCATTTTCATCCCATCCCTACTCGTCATGGTCGCAGCGGCGGTCTTCCACGGCGCGCATACAGGCACATCACGGACTGTGCAGGCAGGACGGTCGCTGTGCAAGTGACTTTCCGTTACGTGATCAAAGGGAGCTGATCTGATTTTGGTCGAAAAAAATGGTTTTGAAGCTTCATATCTATGATCCGCTGAGCGTACGTCGATAACGCGGAAATCGCCTCTGCCGAGGCAAAGGAATTGCGGTGGGCGCTGCATATCTGGTTGAAGTATAACACGCCCCCGAAAGGTAGCGCTTCCCCAAGTGGCGGCAAGTAAAAAGCTCTAAAGACCTTATCTTGAGAAAGGTCCGGAATTAAACCAAACAGCGCACCTTCGTTCATTGAGGCAGCAAGTTCAACTGCCCAGTGTTCAAATCGTATTATGGGGCAGACTAAGACGTACTCGTTGAATATCCGCTCGTTGAGTGGATCAATGTCACACTCATGCGTAAGAACATAAACCAAGCCTTCCACAGTATCGTAGAGGTTAGTAGCATCGTCTAATAATGGATATCGAATGGAGTCGTAGACTATGCCAACGCCGAGTGCTAGCCCGGACGGTGAGCCATAAAACGCACCGACTTTGTATCTACAGTGGTTAACTGCAAGTTTGCTGGCTTTTTCAATATCTACCATTGGTCTGATATTCAACTAACCATTGGCGATTTGGTTGGATCTATTTGGCTCTTGCGATGGTGCGGACTGATCGCCGTAGTGCTCGATGGAACGCTCTCTGCTCTTCGATCGTCAATTGCCGCAGCTCTGACGGTACAGAATAAGTTAAAGGGAATGGGAATGGCTCATTGAGTCCTTGTATCCTGGAATGCCACTCCGTGTTTGCAGCTCCTTGACGCGTAAACGCCACCACAATTTGAAAGCGAACTGGATCATTCGACCCGGAATCTTCGATGGTTCCATCGTCCAATCCAAAATCCGGCGCATTATACTGGCCGTGCGACGCCGTGGGCATAAGGCTGACTTCAGGCTTAAAGGTGAGGAATGGAAGTTGAGCTCTCGTTTGCATCGAATAGCTTCCTTGCGTTGTCAGTGATGAGGGATTCAAACGCGGCGCCCTCTAATGAGTGGAGTTCGTCGACGGCAAGCATTATTTCGGATGCATCGCTGAGTGCGATATCTTCGCGAACGAGATCGATGTCCAGCAGAAATTCTGTTGTCGCAGGATCGACCGGACGTAGGCTGGCTTGGTTTATAATGGCCTTTGCGCCTGGTATCTTGTATTCTGACCGGTAGACGAAATTGATGAGTGTTCCACTAAGCGTTTTGTGACTGGGAAGCACGTCGTCGATGTAGTCAGCTGCGACGGCTGCGGGGGTGGGGACAACTATTCTATTTATATATCGAACACCAATCCGAGTCACAGGATGAGGGGCTACAACCGAAAAATAAGCTAAAAGTGCTTGCTGGATCCGTGGCTTAAATTGGTTCCAGCCCTCATAAGGTTTTAGAACACTGACGGCGAATGTGTTCGCGCCGATTAATAGAAGTCGCTTGCCATCACTGTTTGGAAGTTGAATTCGGTATAATGCGTTCTGCACGGAAACTGACCGCTTTTGGTCGCTCGATACTATGGTTTGCATATTTTGCAGCCGCGCTTGTCCAGCGTACTCATCGCGGAGATCTGGGTGTGACTGGAGCTTGCCCGGTATTGATAAATCGAGTGTGGTTTCGGGGGGTGTCGCCTCAAATTTGAATTCACAGATAGCTTCTTCAATCGGAGGGTTTCGGTACTGACGTGCGGGCACGGGCGAACCTCTCGTATTTCTGTAGCTATCAACCAACGCCGGGATGACGGAATCAGTTCGCGTTGCACTCTACTACTACCAGGATGGCGTGAGGAGGCGGTCAAAGCTCATCTCCGGCGCGACCTCCCGCTGATACGCCCGGCCGACGGCCAGCATCCGTGCCTCGTCGAACGGCCGGCCGACGATCTGGAAGCCGTTCGGCAGGTAGCTCTCGCGCGCATAGGGCAGCGTCAGCGCGGGCAGGCCGAGGTAGTTGACGGGGCGGGTGTAGAAGATGACGCGCGCCATGGCCGCCATCAGGCTCGGGCCGCCGCCGACGTCGAGCTCGGCGATGGTGGGGAGCGGGTCGGCGAAGGTCGGCAGAACGACCATGTCGCAATTGGCGTAGGTCTCCGTCAGCACCTTCGCGAGGATCGTGCCGCGGGCACGCAGCGCGGTCTGATGATCGGTGGCCGAGATGAAGTGGCCGAACTCCATGCGCGCACGCACCTGC
>JAEZLB010000283.1 GCA_023435945.1 Pseudomonadota bacterium
GCCCCATGCCTCACTGAAAGCAGCCAGTAAACCGATGAATTCATCGCCAGTCAGGTCACCGCTACCGCGCTTGGCCGCCTCCACTTTCTTACGCATTTGCGCCAGCGGATCTAGTATCACGGTGTCGTTGGGATAAACAGATCGATAGATCTCATTCAGCGAAGCACGCAGGGAATTGGCCTCGTTCTGCAAGTGCAGCCATTGCATGTTCAGCCCCACGATCTGCACCAGCAATAGCAGCCCCGCCAGTATCAGCGGCAAGCGCCAGCTCTTCCAATCGATCTTCGGCCCACTCTCGGTACCCATGCCACTCACCATATCAAGGGGAGTTGCGGCAGCCTGCTCTATCCAGTTCGACCACCGATCCGGCTGTATGCTGAAGCGTGAAGCGTAGCTATCGTCTCCTGCCAATGCCTGCCGGTAGGATTCCTGTTCCGCAGGCGGAACGTACAGCGAAATCGGTACGCCAGGCACCAAGGTGGCAAGCGTGGCAAGCGCTTCCTGCAATGCGCTTTCCGGCTGCTGCGGTGAAATCGGCAAACCCAGCCCCTCATGCTCATTCAGGCGCAAGGTCACATCCATGTCGCTGTCCTGCGCCGTTATCGAAGCCGAAGCGGCCGGCGGTTCAATGGGAATGCACAGTTGTGCCGGTACGGCTTTCAGTTTTTTTGCGCCGAAAGCCGTAAAGGTTTTCACCAGGATCTCCAGCCACACACGCTGTACCACGGCAATGGTGCGCATCCCGTCTGAAGCGGGCCCGGCAACAATCACGCACTCCTCTGGGTCACCGATCAACTGGTCTTCTACGAGGTTAGGCAAGGCTGCCTTGAGCTTATTCGGCGGCAAAGGCGGCACCTGCATGCGCAACAGGCTGACATCGCTGGCCGATAGCAGCAATACCACCTCCCTGATGCTGGACACCAGCTCTTCCAGTTGAGACAAAGGCTCCATGCCCTCGCGCTCTATCTGTCCGGATGCATTGGCCACGGCAAACGCGCAGGGCAAGGCAACCCAGTGCTCGGCCGCTTCAGCGACAGCCTTGGACGGTACGCGTAGGTATAGTGTGCTCAAAGTATCTTGCCCCTTTTATCTTTGTTGCAGCCATTCCAGCCGTGTTTTTCCTTTACCTTCACGGTGTACCAAGGCCTCCACTTCCAATCCAGCTCGATTCATGCGCACGCGGCCATTGATAATGAAATAGCTGGTTTGCACACCCAGCTGCTTGGTATCTCCATTAGTGATGCGAAGATTGATATCGCCTTCATTCCTGAAATAAGCAGCACTGCGACTATTCACCAATCCTTTTGCATCCGCCAGCGACAAGCCCTCCACACTGGCCGCCAGCACTTCAGCGGAGGCAGTATTGATATTGACCGTGGTGACCTGCGGCAGAAACACGACAAACTCTCTCAATTTTTCTATGGCTTCCGGTGTGTAACCGGGCACCGCCAGCAAGTCATGCACGTAAATCATTTTGATGGGACGCGGCTGATTGCCACCCATCTGGCTTGCTCCTTCACTGCCTGGAGCGAGTGCGGCGCGCTGCGAGGCGGCGACCGCATTGGCCGTTTCCCTGGCCAGCGCCGGATTCAGTTGCATCAACGCCAGCAAACGTTCGTAGATCGCCACTTGCTGCGGATCGATCTTGCCACTCCGGCTCATGTTGTTCAGATTGAACCGTGACTGCGCATCAATCACGACACCCGACAACACCGCATCTGCCGCGGTCGTATCAGCCTGTCCTTCTTCCACATACTGATCCAGGCGCGTATCCATCAGGGGCACGGACCAAGGCTCGTCCAGCGTATCGACATTGCCGGAAAAAAGCCTGTCCTCGCGCAGGATCAGCCGCGCCCAGTCCAGTGCACCCCGCAATATCCATTGCTTCTGCAACTGCAACCGCTGGTTCTCTATGGACCGCACCTGTACCTGCTGCTGCCAGAACAGGCTGGCAACGATGGTGATCGCCAGCGTCGTCAGCAACATTGCTGTCACCACCGCCACGCCACGTTCACGCCATCGTGTCAGTCTTCTCATAGCACGCCCAGCAGAAACACTTTCAGCATGGCTGCCTCGCCCTGCTGCAATTGCAGCGCCACCTCCAGTCCGGTAGGAGTACCGGCAGCACGACGGCCTGTTGCCTGCCTTTCCACCTCCCCCTTGCTGATTCGACCGCCTTCCAGCGTCGGAGACGAAGACGATGCATCCACTACACCGGTGCGCCATTGCTTACCGTCCCAGACCCGCATGTCCATCGACGTCACTCCAGTTTGCAGCACCACGGCATCCGAAGTATTGAAATCGTTCAATGCTGCTGTCCAAATTTGTTGCAATTCATTCAGATCCCGAGTCGGCAGCGATTCTTTCCTGGACAACACGCCATCGCGCACCAGATAAGTAATTACCTGAAGTCGTGTGGGCTGATCCTCACTGCTACTGCTTCGCACCAGCATCAGCCGGTTATTGCCGATTTCGATCACCGGCCGGTCCGGCACCAGCAAAGCGCTGGCAAGATTGGCACCGTCGGTCTGCATCTGTGCAAACGCAAGTTGCAATCCTCGGGTTTGCGCCAGGTCCTCATTGAGGGCGACACGGGTTCTCACAATGGAATCCAGCCCACGCCAGCCAAGAACTGCCACAAAAGCCAGCACACTGATTGCAATCAAGAGCTCGATCAGCGTCAGGCCCACCTGCCGGATGAAACGATGCCTGCTCAACTTACGGCTCACTCGCTTAGAGTCCATTCGGCACCACCTGTATCAGCTTGATGATGCGGCGTCCGGAGATGTTGTTATCGAATACGCTGACCTCCACCCGCCGGAATGAAGGATTAGGTGTGGGAAACACTTCCTCCTGGCAGACCAGAGCAAGTTCACCTTGTGGACAATCGAAGGTACGTCGGCCCAGCGGCGGCCATTCCTCGGTAAGACGAATCTGCGTCAGGCGATTTTCGGCGGACCAGGTCGCCATCATGGAAGCGCGCAGATCACTGCTGTTCTGAGTCAACCCTCCCACGGCACGCAGGCTGGCCCCCAGCGCAGTGCCGACGATCACCAGCGCAACCAGCACTTCCAGCAGCGTGAAACCGCTGCATGAGTGAAATAAACGTGACCGGAGAATAGGTATGGCTGCCTTCATATCATTCCACCGAAAACTGTCCTACGCCATTTGCATGGATATCGACGCGCACGCTGCCGGAAACCAGGCTCATCACAAATGGCCGGTCCACCGGTTCGCGTCCGAACACGATGCGAAAGGGATTGCCGGTGGCAGCCGAAGGCGGACTGACCATGATTTGGACCGGTGCACGCTGGAATTCACGCGGACGCAGCAAATCGTCGCCCGCCAGCATCTGCCAGGAATTGTTCTCGCGAATCAGAAAACGATATCCCTGGGTGTCGGCCTCGAAAGCGATTGGCCGATTGCGCACAATGGCTTCATCACGCGCCAGTTGCAGCAACAGGGCGATACGCTGCGCATCGTTCTGCAAAGCCTGTCGTGTGCCGGGCATGGCATTGAATGACACCATGCCCAGTATGACGCCGGCCAGCACCAGCACCACCAGCAATTCCAGCAGGGTAAAACCCCGGCTGTGGCGACAGGACAGCGTTGTCGTGCTCCACTTCTTTGATGCGATGACGAAGTTTAGAGATCCCACGATCCGATGTCGCTGTCACCGCCTTCACCGCCCGGCTGGCCATCTGCTCCCAGCGAGAACACATCAATTTCTCCACGTACGCCGGGATTGAGGTACTGATAGGCATTCCCCCATGGATCAACCGGCATGCGCTCAAGATACCCCCCCTCTTTCCATCCTGGTGCGGCGGGACCACTCGTCGGACGTTCTATCAACGCACGCAAACCTTGTTCCGTGGTCGGATAACGATGATTGTCGAGGCGATACAGCTTGAGCGCCTGCATGATGGTGGCGATGTCCTGGCGCGCCGCTACCACGCGCGCTTCATCCGTTCTGCCCAATAAGCGTGGTCCCACTAAGGCACCGAGGATGGCGATGATGACCACCACCACCATGATTTCAATCAGCGTAAAACCTCGCGCACGGCGCATGAAGGGGCGAGAAGAAATCATCAAACGATTTGGCATGGAAAATAATTCCTGTAAATCAACGGTTGAAAATAAATAAAGAGGTAGGGCACCCCTGCCTTGCATGCCTGGCCGGCAAGCATTTAATCTCGCTCAATCTTCTTTTAATGTTCTTTCTTCGGAGTCTTAATCCACATAAAAGGTGCCGAGAAAAATGCGGAGAAAATGAAAATGCATACAACCTTCTTTCTCACGTTCCCCCCGTCTAGAGAGAAAGGCGCCTGTTTCTTCTGAGCCCTCCTCCTCTTATGGGATATCGATACTTTGCTTATCGGAAAAAGCTTGAAGACAAGCATAAAAAATTGAAGCGCGTGGACTCTGAGCAAACGCAGAAGCAGTGTCGGGAAGGGGCGTGAAAAGAGGAGAGCTTGCTTTTAGTTAAGCTTTGCGGATGGCATAAATTCTGCTGCCTTGCTGCTGCAAGAAGAGGGCGAGTCGCCTCACGTAAATACGACTGCCGCAAGAAAGGAGTTATCCATGGCATTGCATCACATCAGTTCGGGAGAAGTCACCCGCCTGACCCCACTTGGAGAGCAGCTGCAGGATCAGCCTTCCACCGCCCTGCTCAAAACTGAGAACATGGAATTGATGCGTGTGGTTCTGAAGGCAGGCAAATCACTTCCCGAACACTTGGTATCGGGCGAAGTCACCATTTACTGCCTGGAGGGAAAACTGGAATTGCACGCGCATCAGAAAATGCAGCTCATGCAAGCAGGCGACCTGGTCTACCTGGAGCCTATGCAAGCTCACGCATTGATTGCACAGGAAAATGCCTCAGCGCTCGTTACCGTCCTGCTGCATAAAGGCAGCGCCTCGGCACTGGATGCGCCAATCTAGGAAGCACTAACCGATGGAAACCGGCGGCATGGCCGGACTGAGAATTATGCGTCGGATTCGACACGAGGATCGCGGGCCAGCAATTGCTTGACCATATGCAGCGGCTGTTCATCATTGAATAACACGCTGGCCACTGCCTGGGCAATCGGCATTTCGATATTCAGGTCATTGGCCAAGGAACAGACAGCTTTTGCGCACCGCACACCTTCTGCTACATGTCCCAGTTCCGTGACTATCGTGTCCAGCGGTTTGCGTTGCGCCAGCCCCAGGCCAACCCTGCGATTGCGTGACAGATCGCCGGTACAGGTAAGAATCAGGTCACCCATGCCGGTTAAACCCATAAAGGTTTCCATACGCCCGCCCAGCGCCACGCCCATGCGGCTGATTTCAGCCAGGCCACGCGTGATCAGGGCTGCACGCGCATTGTGCCCTAAGCCCAGGCCATCGGTCACACCGGTTGCGATAGCAAGAATATTCTTGACCGCTCCCCCGACTTCGACCCCGATCAGATCATCCGACGCATACACGCGTATGTTGTCGCCATGCACGGCGTGCACCACGACATCCCGCAACTGAGAAGTGGTTGCCGCAATCGTCAGTGCGCATGGCAGGCCGCGCCCGACTTCCTGTGCGAATGAGGGACCGGACAGCACCCCTATAGGCAAGGATTCGCCCAGCACTTCGCGCACAACCTGGTGCGGCAGCAAGCGGCTTTCTTCTTCAAAGCCTTTGCACAACCAGACCAGATTAGGCAGGGACCGACCGACAAGTCGCTGCGCCAGCGGCCGAAGACCGGCCACGGATGAGGCGATGATCAGCAGCGCATCACGCTCGGACTGAGCAGTTTCGATATGGGCGAGCGCCTGCTCGAAATCGGCAGTCACCCGTAAACCAGCCGGCAGAGGAAAACCGGGAAGGTAGGCGATATTTTCACGTTGCGCCTGGGCGGCATGCATGGCCTCTTTTTCGCGCCCCCACAGCACGACGTCATGGCGCTGCGCCAAGGCAATGGCCAGCGCTGTTCCCCAAGCTCCCGCACCCAGTATTGTGATATTCATCATGCGCTTTCGCAGTTAAAGCTGCGTACCGACTGCCTTCCCGCAGCGTCCGGTTTGCCCAAGGACTCCTGCTAAACAGGAGAACGATTTAGGAGACAAGCCAGATTGAGCCGGCCAGGCCGGCTCGCAGTCGATATCTGAATCGGCTTGAGTTACGCCTTGGCAGCGGAGCCGTCAGGCATGACCAGACCAGCACTATTTTGCTGCTCTGCGGCTTGCTGCAGGCGCTGCTGGTAGAAAGCTTCAAAATTAATTTCCGTCAGGTGCACAGGCGGGAAACCGGCGCGCGTAATGATGTCGGCAATATTGGAGCGCAGATAAGGATAAATGATATTCGGGCAGCCAATACCAATCAGGGGATCAAGCTGGTCGGCAGGAATATTGCGGGCTTCGAAAATGCCGGCCTGCTTGCCTTCCACCAGAAACGCCACCTTGTCCTTAACCTTTGCGGTTACGGTAATGGTTACCGTAGATTCAAAGATGCCTTCCGCCAACTGCCCGGCGCTGACTTCCACGCCCACCTCGATATTAGGTGCTTCCTGTTCCAGGAAAATTGCAGGCGAATTAGGCTGCTCCAGTGACATATCCTTCAGATAGATACGTTGGATCTGGAATACGGGCTGTTGGTTTTGCTCGGCCATGATAATTTGTCAATGTAGGTAATAAATCGGAAAGCATCGGCATCCCGCAGGATGCCGGATATCAGGTAATCAGCTTGCTTGTAATAGAGTGTCGAGCTTACCTTGCCTGTCCAGCGCACTCAAGTCATCGAAGCCACCGACGTGAGTATCACCGATATAAATCTGGGGAACGGTGCGACGTCCGGTTTTCTCCATCATCTGCGCGCGTTCTTCGGGTTGCAAATCGATGCGGATTTTTTCAATATTGTCCACACCTTTAGCTTTCAGCAGCCTTTCTGCCATTACGCAATAGGGGCATACACCGGTGCTGTACATTACGACACGCGCAGTCATGAATATTTCTCCATCATTTTGTGGTGGGCAAACCTTGTGATTGCCATTCGGCAATACCGCCATTCAGGACGAAAACTTCGTTAAAACCAACCTTTTTCAATTGCGCTCTGGCTTTCCTGGACTGGGTGCCAGAAGCGCAGACGACGATAATGGATTGGGATTGATATTTATTTAACTGGCCTATCTTGAGTGGCATATCCGGCAACGGGATATTGATGGCGCCTGGCATATGACCTTGCGAAAACTCGCTGGCAGGACGTATATCAAGCACTATCGCCTTGTCCTGATTGATCATTTGTGTGGCCTGGACTTGTGTGATAGAGACGCCCCGGCCCTCCAAGGACAGCCACAGCAGGCAGGCGCCGGAGAACAGAACCAAACCGACTAACCAAATGTTGTCAATAATAAATTCCATGAGACTGAGTGGTGATAGTAACCCCGCCATTATAGAATAGAAGGCTTAATGGAACTCAAATCCTTGTTCACCTCCCAATTTGGATTCATCTTTGTATGTACAAAATCGTATTGATGCGTCACGGCCAGTCCACTTGGAATCTGGAGAACCGGTTCACCGGTTGGTCAGATGTGGATCTGACTGAAAAAGGCATCGCAGAAGCTCGGCGCGCCGGCAAACTGCTCAAGGAAGCGGGTTACACCTTCGATCTGGCTTACACTTCCATGCTCAAGCGCTCCATCCGCACCATGTGGGTGGCGCTCGATGAAATGGACCTCATGTGGATACCAGTTACGCCTCACTGGCGCCTGAATGAACGCCATTACGGTGCCCTCCAGGGACTCAATAAAGCTGAAACTGCGGCCAAATACGGCGAAGACCAGGTGCTGGCCTGGCGTCGCAGCTATGATGTGCCGCCCGAACCCCTGTTGCCGGATGATCCGCGTACTTCGTACAATGATCCGCGTTATGCAGACCTCACGCGCGAACAGATTCCGCTGACCGAGTGCCTGAAGGATGCTGTCGCCCGTGTCGCCCCCTTGTGGGACGAATCGATTGCACCGGCCATCCGCGCTGGCAAACGCATCGTGATTTCTGCGCATGGCAATAGCCTGCGTGCGCTGATCAAGTACATCGACAACATCAGTGATACTGAAATCGTGCGCTTGAACATCCCCAATGGCATGCCGCTGGTGTACGAACTGGATGCGGACCTCAAGCCTATCAAGAGTTACTACCTGGGCGATGCCAGCGTGGTCCAGGCAGCGTCTCGCGAAATGGCTCACCACGGCACGGTGCTGTAATAAAAATACTCAAGCCTGTAAAAAGCATGACGCACTGGATTGTTCGGGTGCGTCATTCCCCAAATCGGTGCCGACGTGTCATTATTAGCGCTTTAGTGCTGTTCGGAAATCCGGTTCTGTCACTGTGAGCTTTTCTTCCACTTTTATCCCGATATTGCAGGGCCTGGCCCGACCACGCCCTTTGTTTCCCCGCCTCCCGACTCTCGTGACGATGGGATTACTCATCGTGCTCGCTGCGATATTCATCGATCCTGCGCAGGCGCAATCCAATGAGCGCGCCAAGCAAAGGCAAGCGGCAGAGGCCGAACGCGCTGCACTGCGCAAGAAACTCGATGCGCTAAAGCGTGACATCCATCAAACCGAAACTGCCCGCGAAAATGCCGCCGATGCGCTGGCCGAGTCGGAGGCTGCCATTTCGGATGCCAACCGTACGCTCAGAGAACTGGCAAACGATCAAAAGGAAATTTCAGCTTCGCTGCGAGCGCTGCAGGATGACCAGCGCAAGCTGCAGCAGCAAGTGGAACAGCAGCAGGGCCAGCTCGACAGCCTGTTGCGTGAGCAGTACATCACTCATAACGAAGACCGCACCAAACTGCTGCTATCGGGCGACAATCCGAACCGCATCAATCGCGATCTTTGGTATATGGGCTATATATCGAAAGCGCAAAGCAAGTTACTGGAAGAATTGCGCGTCAACCTGGACGCGGTGGAAAAGAACAGACTGGAAGCGGAACGCCTGAAGAATGAGCTGGATGGGGTGGCGCGGGAAGAACGTACGCAAAAAGCGGTGCTGGAGAAGGAGAAGGCCAAGCGAGCAGAACTGCTTGCCAAACTCTCC
>JAEZLB010000328.1 GCA_023435945.1 Pseudomonadota bacterium
GATGCCGCGCGATACCGATTTGAGGATGCTCTTTCTCGTTCAGCTCCCACCACCCATCCACGGTGTCACAATGGTGTCGGAGCGTGTTCTGCGCGAGGCGCGCCTTATAGATGGTCTTGCGACCCATCATCTTTGGATGGGTGGCGCGCGGGACCTGCACGATATCGGGCGAATGCAATTACGGAAATTCGCCCATTTCGGCTGGTTTTTGCTGCAGCTTTGGCGCCAACGCTTCCTGGCGCCGCGCTACGATATCGCCTATTGCGCCCTGGCTCCCCATGGCGAGGCTCTGCTCCGCGATGCACTTTTGATCGCCGCCGCAAAACGTATCTCCCGCCGCGTTCTGGTTCACCTGCACACGCGAGGCCTGGAGGAGGTCCTCGCGGTAGCGACAGCGTCGCGGCAACTTGCTTGCAGCCTGATCTCGGGGACGGAGCTCATCACCTTGTCGGATGAGACGCGCCAACTCGCCCGCGCCTCTGGCCACTTCGCTCGCGTCCACTTGCTCCGCAATTGCGTCCCGGATCCGGGACCGCCCTCCCCCGAGTGGTCGGGTCGCCTGCGTTGCGGATTTCTCGGCAACCTGGATGCGCGCAAGGGGGTGCTACGCTTCGTCGATGCTATCGCAGCCTTGAGGGAAGCCGATATCCCCGTCGAGGGCATCGTCATGGGATCGGACAGCAAACACCTGACGGCTATCGATGTCCGTGCCTATGCCGAGGCAAAGGGAGTGTCCGACGTCGTCGAGGTTCGTGGATTCGTCGAAGAAGACGTGAAATCCCAGACCCTCGGCACTTTCGATTTATTTATATACTTGTCGGACCACGACTTGGCGCCGCTGTCGCTTCTCGAAGCCCTCGCACATGCCGCTGTCCCCGTTGTATTCGACACCGGCGCACTTCGGGAAATCGTCGGTCCAGATTTTGCGGCGCACGTGATTGCAGAAAAGACGGATTGTGCGGAATATATCAAAACCATCGTTTCCCTCGCACGCCGCTATTACGAGCACCCTCAGCTACTCGCCGAGGCCCGCAACGCGGCCCGGCTCCGCTATTGCACCACATTCAGCGAGACGGCGTTCACAACGCGCCTAGCCCAAATATTGCAAGAAACTCGGCAGGTTCGCTTCTGAAGCCCGCAACACCACTACCTACCAGAACCCGTTAATCATTGCCCCAAAAATCACAGCTGCATTGGATAACCAAGCACACCCTCCGGTGGTACCCTGATCAACAATACCACTGTCTGAAAGGGCGGATGCTCAACGTGATCCATCCCAACGCAACCGACATCTCCTACGCGACCCAACCCAAGTCCCGAAGAGTTCTGCTGGTCGGCGGGGCTGGCTACATCGGCGGCCCGCTCACGACGCACCTCCTGAACCTCGGCTATCATGTTCGGACGCTGGATCTGCTTGTCTACCAAAATGCGAACTCCGTCCTGGCCCATATGTCCCATCCTCGCTACGAGTTTCAGCTCGGTGACATGGGGAACTTAGAAGTTCTCGTACGAGCCCTGAGGGACGTGACCGACGTCGCCATTCTGGCCGGCTTGGTTGGAGATCCGATCACCAAATCCTTTCCACACTACGCCGGCGCAATCAACGAAATCGCTTTGCGCAAATGCATCGACGCATTGAGCGGGCGAGGCCTCGGCAAAGTCGTCTTTGTTTCCACGTGCTCGAACTATGGCATTATCGGCAAAGATGAAATTGCAGACGAGACGTTTCCACTCCGCCCCGTGTCGCTCTATGCCCAAGCCAAGGTCGCGGCCGAGCGCTACATAATCTCACTCAAACAGCATGTCGATTATTGTCCCACCATCCTGAGGTTCGCGACTGCCTTCGGTGTTGCACCACGCATGCGCTTCGACTTGACGGTCAATGAATTTACGCGAGAGCTTTTCATCGGTCGCGACCTTGAAGTTTACGACGCCGATACATGGCGCCCATACTGCCATGTCCGCGATTTTGCACGGCTGATATCCTTGGTCCTGGAAGCCGATCCGTCGGCGGTAGCGTTCGAGGTCTTCAATGCAGGCGGAGACGAAAACAACCATACCAAGCGTGACATCGCCGAGCTGGTGAGCCGGCGTCTCGCCGGACGCAGGATCTTCCATCGCAAGAGCTCGTCCGACCCACGGGACTACCGGGTCGGCTTCAAGAAAGTGCGCACCCGGCTGGGATTCGAACCTGCCGTAACAGTCGGCGATGGTGTCGAAGAAATCCTTGACGCACTTAAATCAGGCTTTTTTTTAGATGCGGAGGAACGGCGCACTTCCTACGGCAACTACGACCTGCCGGGATTACAGCGCGTCAGCCGGCCCGAACAGGCCCACGCCGCACAATAGCTACCGCGTTTCAAGCATAAGCCACGAGGGACTGCGAAATGAGCAGCAGAGTGGTCATTCTGGCTGGAGGAAAGGGCACACGTTTACGGCCGTTCACTGCGACATTTCCGAAACCGCTCGTCCCACTCGGCAATATGCCGATCCTCGAGGTTCTGATCCGGCAACTGCGCGCGCAAGGGTTCCGCCACGTGACCCTTACACTCGGCCACCTATCAACGCTCATCCGCGCTTTCCTCGTTCAGCACAAGCAGCTCAACGAAGGCATCCAAATCGACTTCGTCGATGAAGAAGTCCCGACCGGCACCTCGGGCTCCCTCGCCTCAGTTGCCGGTCTCACGGATGCATTCCTCGTCATGAACGGCGACGTGCTGACGGACCTTTCATTTCGCGAGCTCATGAATGACCATAAGCGTTCGGGCGCAGCGCTGACCATTGCGACGCACAGAAAAGAGGTCAAGATCGATCTGGGAGTCATTCAGGCAAACGAATACGCCCGTGTTATTCAATACCTGGAGAAGCCAAGTTACGAGTTCGAAGTGAGCATGGGCGTGTACGTCTACGAGCCTCGTATCGTTGCACTCATCAAGCCTGGTCAGTATCTCGACCTGCCGAACCTCGTCCAAATGCTCCTCGAGCGCGGGGAGCACGTTCATTTGCATCGCAATGAAGCCTTCTGGCTCGATATCGGTCGACCCGAGGATTACGCCAGCGCGCAGGACCTTTTCGAGAAAGAGCCGAGCCGGTTTCTCCCAACCGAGGCACAAGTCGTTGACGCATAGCAGCACGGAGGCAGCTTTGGTCGAGTGGCGATATACGCTTTCAGAACCCGATCTCGATGAGACCGAGGAACTCGCCGTCGGCAGTTGTGTCCGGTCCGGTTGGCTCTCAATGGGACCCATCACGAAAGAGTTCGAAACTCGCTTCGCCGACATGCACGGGGTGCCGCACGCCATTGCTGTATCAAATGGCACAGCAGCCCTGCACCTCGCGTTGCTGGCACTCGGGATCGGCGCACGGCCCGATGATGAGGTGGTCCAGCCCTCATTGAATTTCGTCGCTGCCGCGAACATGACAAGAGCTGTCGGCGCGCGGCCTGTGTTCGCCGATATTGCCTCGCTCGACGATCCGACACTCGACCCTGACGACATGGCGCGGAAGATAACGCCCAATACCAAAGCGATCGTCGTCATGCATTACGGCGGCTACTCCGCGCGCCTCAAACCCATCATGGATATTGCCGGCAGATACGGGATTCCTGTTATCGAAGACGCGTGCCATGCGCCCGCTCAGCTCTCCGCGGAATACCCGGGCCGCTACCTTGGCACGATCGGAGCTGTGGGGTGCTACTCATTTTTCTCGAACAAGAACCTCACCTGCGGCGAAGGCGGGATGATCGTGACACACGACAGCGATCTGGCTGCCCGCATCAGGCTATTGCGTTCTCACGGCATGACGCCCTTATCGTGGGATCGGCATCACGGACGCGCGAGCAGCTACGACGTCGTTACACATGGATTCAACTACAGAATTGACGATCTCCGCGCCAGCATGGCTCTCGTCCAACTCGGTAAGCTTGCCGCCGGCAATCTGCGCCGCCAACATATTGCGACTGCCTACGCCGAAGCAGTTGAGAAGCATGGTCGTGGCGGCATCCGCTTCCTGCACGCTGACAACCCATCCGGAGGAACCAACCATATCGCGGCAGTGTTGGTTGCCGCACCACGCCGCGACGCCGTGCGCCAGGGCCTGACGCGCAACGGCATTCAAAGCAGCCTGCACTATCCACCGATACACAGGTTTTCATCGTTTCGTGACCTCTTTCATGCCCCGCTTCCGAAGACAGAGGAATACGCAGATCGGGTCATCACACTTCCGCTGCACGTCAAGCTTTCAGTCACCGCACCTGACGACATCATCAGATATATCGCCGCAAACTGAAAACTCCGAAATGCGAAAGTCGACCCAGGCAGGGCGACAGTAACACCGCGGTGCAAGCGTCATGCGGATCCTGATGAGCGCTTTTTCCTGCGGACCCGACCAGGGATCTGAGCCGGGCATTGGCTGGAACTGGGCAGTCGAAGCCGCGCGGCAAGGGCACGACGTCCTCGTCATCACCCAATCGGAATTCAAGTGCGAAATCCGCCGGGAACTCCAAAACAACACCCTCCCGTCAAAACTCCGCTTCGATTTCTTCACACCACAATGGATCGCTCAAATTCGTGACAGAGGTTGCTCAACGCGCTTCGCATCATTGACCTGGCAGGTCGTGCATTTCCTCTGGCAGGTTGCATTACTCCGCTACGTTCGAAAGACCTACAGCCCAACCCAGTTCGATATCGTCCACCACATCACACTCGGTGGCGTGCGCCACCCGACGTTGCTCGGCGACTTCGGACCGCCCCTCGTGCTAGGACCACTTGGCGGCGGTGAGACGGCACCATGGTCCCTGCGCAAACACTATCCCTGGTCAGGCTGGCTGAAAGACCTCGCACGAGATACCCATACCGCGCTGCTTAAACTCGACCCGATAACGAAGCGAGCGGCGTCGCAAGCACGACTGATCTATGCAAAAACGCCCCAGAGCCGCACACTTTTTGAGCGATCGCATTCTCCTAAGTTGCGTCTTGCCTTGGAACTTGGGACAAATGGGCCAATCTCGGAGGCCCGATCGGCACGGGACGCCAACACTCCCCTCCGAATTCTGTACGCAGGACAGTTCGTTTATTGGAAAGGAATGGGCCTTGGCCTACGCGCAGTAGCGCAGGCGCGCGCTGCCGGCCACAATGTACACCTGACGATGGTTGGGAACGGCCCCGAAGAGCAATGCTGGCGCCGCCTTGCCAATCAACTCAGCATTGACCATTGCGTGACCTGGCGTGGATGGGTCCCACATATCGACATGGGTCCACTCTATGACGCGCACGATCTGTTCCTCTTCCCGAGCCTTCATGACTCGAGCGGCAATGTCGTGCTTGAGGCGCTCACCCGCGCACTACCCGTCGTCTGCCTCAACCTTGGCGGACCGGCACAAATCGTCGACCCCACCTGCGGCCGAATCATCGCAGCCGAGACCGAGAGCGGTGCAGTATCGGGCATCACTACCGCGCTTTGCGAGTTTGCTGCGCAGCCGGACGTGACCTGCACCCTGAGCCTCGGAGCCACCCGCCGCGCCCGGGATTTCCTCTGGCCGCAAGTAATCTCCGAGTTCTACACTGAGGTCGCCGACCGCTTAATACAGGACGGCGCGCCCTCGATCAGAAAATAGAGGGCAAATACAACGGCAGGACGCCACAACCGATCGGACTTCGCCCAGTAATTCTTTCAAAAATACGACCATCGACCGCGAGATCCTCAAGGTTCTCATCCAAACAGCGATCGAGGCGCCACCGCGTGCGGTGAATTTCGAGCGGGTTCACAACATTCCTAATCTGAAGCCCCGGAATTCCCGTCGAGATTGTGCGAAACCCTGCGCTGACGCAGTATTTCCGAAGCCTGCCAGAAAAGAACCGCCTCATCCCGTAGGGATAGGAGAAGTCAACGACCTCCCGCTCCAAGAGGTCTTCCAGCACATGCTTGGAAACCACAATCTCCGAATGCCAGCGAGCCTCCGACAGCTGGACAAGCGGATGATGTGAGTGCGAGTGGCAGCCTATAGTATGACCGCCCTCCGCGATCTCCTTTATTTGCGCACGTGTGAGTGTACTGTCGCCACCGCGGTAATCAATGCGACGCATAAATTCCGCAAGGTCCTCGCGACTACAATCCCCCCGAATCGGAAGCGTGTTCGTAAAGCACGTTACAGAGATGCCCAGGCGGTCGAACAAGGGCAACGCCGCGTGCCAACCCGCAAAGTTGTCATCGAATGATATGAACAGCAGACGGCGACCGCTCGTATCCGAGGCAAACTCCTCCGCCGAGGCAGAAGAATACCCATGATCCTGAAAGTGCCGAACGCATTTTTCAAATTCGCCCCATTTACCCCTTTCAAATTCATGGAAATAAATCGCCAGCTTCTTCGGCAGGGCGCGAGCTAGGAATCTCACATGTGCGCTGCGGATAACTCGCCTCAGGCGCTGCATCTACACGAGCCTCCCGGATTTTACCACTCCCGACCCCTGCCGAGCTCCTTAGGACATCACGCAATCGGCTTACCCATACTCCTCGCACCCCATCGCCCCACTGTGGCAGCACCAAACCGAGCGGAAACGGGTGCAACTAAACCCAGCTCCGCGAATAACAGGAAGCACTTCGCGCGCAATATCCTCTCCATGGAGTTGGATCAGTATGTGGCCTACCCGGTGATGCCACCCGGCCGGAGACTTTCGAAATATCTCTCTTTCTGCCCCTTCGATATCCATCTTGAGGATGTCAACTCGCCCTCCTGGCATCAAATCTAAGGCATCCAGAATGGACATGGCCTTTACCGACGCACCTCTTTGCCCTACTTCGCACGATAGAAACTCACCTTCACACTGGAGCGTTACCGATTCCCACCAAAGCGCAACATTCATCACGCGGCATCTGGGACCATACCGGGCAAGATTGATGCACGCCAACTCATAGTTGTCCTGATTGGGTTCGAGTGCTAACAGCTGCAAATCCGGGAACCGGGATAGGAAATACGCACCGGTATCCCCGATATATGCGCCGGCATCGATCATAGACAGCGGCCGCAGATTGGG
>JAEZLB010000387.1 GCA_023435945.1 Pseudomonadota bacterium
TCCGAAGACTCCATCAATTTCTCCCTGGTCGAAAACATTTATGCCGCGCATGCGAGAAATGGTGCCAAGGTACTGAAGAACTTCGGTACCGTGCCGACCTGGGCCTCCGCCCGCCCCGCCGAACCGAACCGGCATTATCCGAGCTGGCCCGGCAGCCTTTCCGGGCCCCGCGACCTCGACCGGTACGAAGATTACGTGTTCCGGTTTGTATCCCGCATGCGCGACTATCTGTGGGCAGTGGAAGGATGGAATGAACCCTATGCCTGTCCCGGCGACCCACCGGAGTTTGCCACCATGACGCCGACCCGCCTGGCCGACGTGCAAAAGCGCATCTATCGCGCAACCAAGCGCGTGGATCCGACCATTCCTGTTTTTTCACCGCCACAGGCGTATGTGTGTGGCATTCCAACCCTGCTTGCTGCCCGCACCTCCGAGGGCGAGCCTATGTGGAAGTTTTTTGATGTGCTGGCCTGGCATCCCTACAATCGTTCCGCGCGCAGCAATGCCGGCCCGAGTTTTGCCAAAGAGGTCTATGAAATTCGGCAGCATCTCACCAAGGCGGGCGTGCCGAATATGCCGATTGCGGATACCGAGCATGGCTGGCTCAAGCCGCCGAAGGAAGGCGGCAAGGAATTCCATGCGATGAGCGACGCGCAGAAGGCGCAAGTACTCTACGAGACCAGCCGGCTTGCCAAGAGCCTGGGGTTGGTCGCGCTGGTCTGGTACAGCTACGACAGCTATTACATCGGCAGGCCCATGGACAGTCCCACCTTGTCTGCCGGCTTTCAGCGCATGTACGAGGATTTGAACAGCGATGCATATTATCGGGCCACGATCCAGAAGTAGCAGGGCCGGCACAGGCTCTGACGCCATGAGCACCTGCGCCACCCTCGAAACATTCCGGGCTGCTGGCGGCGATTGCCTGACCTAGCCATTAGGCCCGCTCTGCCAATACCACCCCATCATTCCGGAACGAGGATGCGTCAAGCTGCGCTTCATCTTTATTCCGGGTACGGCATTGCAAGCGCACTGTCGATCTCATGCCTTTTCATTTTCCTGCCTCGCCTGATCTCATCGATCTGCATGACTTCGTGCAAGTAGTCGAACACGGGGGCTTCTCGGCGGAGGCACGCGCGCTGAATCAACCCAAGTCCAAATTCAGCCGCCGCATCACCATGCCGGAAGAACGCCTGCGCGTGCGACTGATCCAGCGCTCCACACGACGCTTTGCGGTAACGGAACCCGGGCAGTCGTATGACCAGCGTTGCGTTGCGTCGCGATGCGGCAACGAGTCATACCCATGGCAAGAGGCGCAGGCTTGCAACGGGGCTTCTTGCTTGAATCAATAAGCACCGATGTCAGAGTCATCCCAGCTCACTCTGCTTCTCCCTTACCTAAAAGGCTATGAAGAAGATGAACGAAAAAAGCTCGCTGGGAGCGGGTGGCACTCACGCTGTAGAGGTGTAAGCATACTAGGCCATCCTGGCCTGGAAGACCGGCATCGGCATGATGGCACCGCAGGCAGGACTATAGAAATTGATGGCCTTCCATGAAGATAGGTCCATCACAGATAGCCCATCACTGTTTAATTCCAACAAAGACAGCGCCGTAGCTTTTCGCGGCATTGGAAACGGCCAGCACAAGCCCCCCTTCTTCCCTGTCATAGATTGCCACACCAGTCACTGATACCCGATTCTGGCTACACGTGGCCCCCGAGTAAGCAAGGCTAATGGCATAGGCATTGATTCCATTGATAGACGCAGCGCGGCCTGACAGACCACATCCCGTACCGGTGGTTCCGGTTATTGCACCATTACTCGCAACACTCATGCTGATCAGCGGAAAACCTGAGGAGTCCCGCAGCAAACCGGAGTAAGTTCCCGAAATTGCCTGTATCAAGGGCGTCCTGTCCGATGCCGGCCAGTACGTTGATGTGAAGGTATTTGAGGCACCTGCGCTAGTCATGGAGCCTGCAAGAGAGCGTTGATGGCGATAACTGGCAGAGAGAGTGACAGGGTTGGTTTCATCGCCCTCAAACCAAAAATTGGTGCCGTTAGTGGAGGTAAAACTACCGTTGTTATCAATGCCGGTTCCTTGTAAAAAACCGCTTATCTGGTCGTTCGAGATGCTGTCCGTATAAATAAAGTAGTACTCACCATTCGGGAGAATGACGCCAATGGTTTCCCTATTATCATCCGTGGTGCCCTCGTAGACCCCATCAGCCCCGCCTACACCAGGCAAAGGCGAGTCTTCGTCGCTGTTGCCACCACAGGCGGTCAGCGCGGCGGCAACACCCATAACCACTGCATACTGCCATTTTCGATAGTTCATTCCCTTCTTCTCCTCAGGACGGGTTCTTATCCAGCGCTTTTTATCATTGCCAATGGCTTCCGGAGCGATATGCCTAGCTCCCTTAAGGAGGGAGGGAGTGTTATGTTATGCGGGCAACGTTTTTTGGAATTGATTTATACCAATACCCATGAAAAACCCTCCATACGGAGGGTTGAGGAATATGGTGCTGGTATGTTTCCCGACCGCCAGCGCCGGTAGAGCAGCCAATCTTTCTTACGAACACCGAAGCTGTCTACTCGGGTGCGGCCTGCAATCGCTATGTGAATTCGACTGCAATCTGCGTTACTAAATCCCGATCGGTGAAGTATCTTTCAACTCGAATTCCTTTAAATCGTGAATGCGTTGCTATTGAAGGTGCCAAAAAATACAGGCCGGTGACAAGTGCCAGATTTACCAACGCGGAGATTTACGATTAATCGCCCCTCCGTCGTCCCCCGCGGTATATCGAGGTCACGCTCAACATTAAGCAGTTACCGGGCGATTCAACACGCCTGGCAGGGCAACCTGCGGCAAATCAAAGGAACTTGATCCCACTACACCCTAGAATGACCAGCCGAATGCCTGGCCGCCCACAACGAATCTGACATTCTCTCCGCCTGTTACATTACCCCACTTGGTCTTTGGGCGGATCTCCATCGTTTTCTCTGCAGCGGACAGCGGAATAGGATCGCGTAGAAATGAAACAGGCAATTCGGTGCGTTGAACGGTACCGGCTGACAAGAGGGCGAGCATCAGCAAATGCATGAGTATTCACGTCATACCGTCTCACCGGAAAGAAGAGGATTCAGTGGATGGTGACAGCGAGCCGCTAAAGTTTGTCCCTCGAACCAGCGCACGATGTTCACCCATGCCACAGTAGACACCGCTTTCCTGCAAACAGGCTGGAAGCCGAAAAACAAAAAGCCCAACCTTGTAGGCTGGGCTAAGTGCTTGAATCTATTGGTGCCGGCTGCAGGACTCGAACCCGCCACCCCCTGATTACAAATCAGGTGCTCTACCAGATGAGCTAAGCCGGCACGGAAGACCGGTATTGTACTTTATTTGATGCGCGTTAGCGTTGGCCGGCCACCTTTTTTCGGCGGATCGGGATCGGGCTCGTTGCTTTCCTCCGTGCTCGCCTCGTCTTTTGATGCCGGAGAACTGGGGACAGCGCTCAGATTAGGGCCGGATGACGGCGGCGTCTCATCCGCGCCATGCTCTTCATTGGAGGAGACTCGCATCACCTCGAAAGCCATACCCTGCCCGTTCTCACGCGCATAAATGGCCAGCACATTATCTATGGGCACCACGATGTCACGCGGCACCCCGCCAAAGCGCGCACTGAACTGAATATAGTCGTTAGCCATGGTCAGACTGCTGGTCGCAACGGCGCTGACATTCAGCACAATTTCCCCATCTTTGACGTATTCGTGGGGCACCCGTGTCTTTTCATCCACCCACACCGCGATATAGGGTGTATAGCCATTGTCGGTGCACCATTCGTAAATGGCCCGCAACAGATAGGGCTTGGTTGATATTTCAGACATAGAAAACTTATTTGAAAGAAGCGGCCAAGACTTGCATCCCGGCTACTTCAGGCCAATGCAAAACTTAGCGGCGCATCACTTTTTCCGACGGAGTGAGCGCTTCGATATATGCAGGACGCGAGAAAATGCGCTCGGCATACTTCAACAGAGGCGCTGCGGTCTTGGATAGTTCAATACCGTAATGATCGAGGCGCCACAACAAAGGAGCAATCGCGACGTCCAGCATGGAGAACTCGTCGCCCAGCATATATTTGTTCTTGAGGAACAAAGGCGACAGCTGCGTCAGGCGGTCACGAATTTCGTTGCGTGCTTTGTCCTGAGATTTATCGCCTGGCTTGGTGCGATCATTTTCCAGGGTATGCACATGCACGAACAATTCCTTCTCGAAATTGAACAGCATCAGACGGGCACGAGCACGCATCAGCGGATCAGCCGGCATCAGTTGCGGATGCGGGAAACGCTCATCAATGTATTCATTGATGATGTTCGATTCATACAGCACCAGATCCCGCTCAACCAGGATAGGCACCTGGCCATAGGGATTCATGGCAGCAATATCTTCAGGCTTATTGAAGAGATCGACGTCGCGGATTTCAAAATCCATGCCTTTTTCAAACAAAACAAGGCGGCAACGCTGTGAAAAGGGGCAGGTAGTACCTGAATAGAGAACCATCATTTTTATAGTTCCTTAGAAACAAAGGGGGTGAGACGCGGAACGACTCACCCCTTGATCGCATCATTTGCTATCGAATCTTCACCTTTATAGCGCAAGGCAAAGCCGAAATGCAAATCTAACTGTCATGACTTATGTACTTTCCTCTCGGAAGAGGAAGCTTATTTGACTTCTTTCCAATAAGAAGCATTCAGACGCCACGCCAGGGTAGCCAGCAGACCCAGGAACAGGAGAACCCAGACACCTAACTGTTTACGGCTATGTTGTGCAGGTTCGCCCATCCATTGCAGGTAAGCCACCAAATCACCCATCGCGTTATCGAACTC
>JAEZLB010000018.1 GCA_023435945.1 Pseudomonadota bacterium
ACGATGAATATCGGCACCATCACCGGTGGTGCAAACACCAATGTCGTACCCGCACAAGCCTACGCGACGATAGACCGGCGCCTGTTGCCGGAAGTCGAAAGCGTTGAAGAAGCAATGAGTGAAATTGCCATGCTGCTGGCAGTCAGCGGCGTTCCCGGCGATGACTACAGGCTGGAGCTCCTGACCGGCACCAACGGATTCTCCGCTGCCAGCGACAGTGCCGTAGTACAGGCGTTTCGCACGGCGGGCCGGGCAGTGAGCGGAAGCGAGCCGCAGATGGTGGAAGCGCTTGGTGCGTCGGATGGCCGTCATTTCAGCGACCAGGAGATACAGATCGTCAACTTTGGGCCGGGAGAAGGCGAGCAGGGGCATGCGCCGAACGAATCGGTATCGCGCATTGAACTGGAAACTGCCTGTCTGGTACTGGAAAAAGTACTGGCGCATTTGACAGGATATCGGAGCTGGCCATGCAAACCGTAGGCGTACACAAAATGCTTTGCAGCGGGCCCGGCGATCTGACGCAGGTCCAGGCGCTGATCGACGCCGGTCAGCTTAATCCCTCCCATATCGTCGCGGTAATGGGCAAGACCGAGGGTAACGGGTGTGTGAACGACTTCACGCGTGAATATGCCACGCAGGCGTGGTGCACCATGCTGGCGCCCTATCTTGATGCACCCCCGTCCGAAGTGGAGCGAAGAATCGCTTTTGTGATGTCGGGCGGCACCGAAGGTGTGTTGTCTCCGCATTTCACCGTATTCACACGCACCCGCCTGGACACTAGTCCGGTGAATAACACAGCAAGGCTCTTCAAGTCGAGCGGCAAGAGGTTGGCCATCGGCGTGGCCTTCACCCGGCGCTTCCTTCCGGAAGAAATCGGTAGCCTGGTTCAGGTAGAGGAAACGCGGCGTGCGGTTCTTGAAGCCATGGAAGATGCCGGCATTATGCGCGCTGAAGACGTGCATTTCGTGCAGATAAAGTGTCCATTGCTGACGTCGTCCCGCATTGCAGCCGCGGCGGCACGTGGGAAAAAGACGCTGGTTCAGGACACTTACGAGTCGATGGCGATATCGCGCGGCGCCTCCGCGCTCGGTGTCGGCATTGCGCTGGGAGAAGTCGACGGTGAGAAGTTGAGCCAGGTATCAATCTGCCACGATGCTTCTTTGTACTCCAGCGTGGCGTCGACCTCGGCTGGCATTGAACTTGAATATAACGTGCTCATCCTCATGGGCATGAGCGAGATGGCAGATAGCGGATTTGCCGTCACTCATGGCGTCATGAAGGACGCCATTGATGGCGCATCAGTGCAAGCCTGCCTGAATACGCTTCGGGAAATGCACCGCGATGCCCAGGTGGTGAATGTATTCGCGAAGGCGGAAGCCTCCGTCAACGGGAAGATACGCGGCAACCGCCACACCATGCTGAACGACTCGGATATTCATTCCACGCGCCATGCACGGGCGGCAGTCGGCGCCGTGCTGGCATCGATTACTGGCGACACCGCGATGTATGTGTCGGGTGGTGCAGAACATCAGGGTCCTTCCGGCGGCGGGCCGTTTTCCATCGTAGTACGTACTTGATTTGATATGGGGTGCTAACCATGAATCAGAACATCATAGAACTAGACAATGTATCGCTTGCTTATGGCGGTAATGTACTCGCGCTGGACAAGACGGACATGCGTATTGCGGATGGAGACTTCATCGCCATCGTCGGGCCGAGCGGTTGTGGAAAATCCACTGTGCTGAAACTGGTGTCCGGCCTGATACCCGCGACGACAGGTCATGTGCTGGTGCAGGGCCGGGAAGTGCGAGGGCCGTCGAAAGGCGTGGGCATGGCTTTTCAGAACCCGCCCATGCTGCCGTGGCTGACGATACGCGAGAACGTCATGCTGCCGCTGAAAATCGTCGAACCTTTCCGCAGCGATTATGCGAAGAAGAAAAATACCGACTATGCGGAACGTGCGGAAGCGCTGCTGAAGCGCGTGGGCCTGGGCGGATTCGGTGACAAGCGCCCCTGGCAATTGTCGGGCGGTATGCTGCAACGTGCCTCGCTGTGCCGGGCTCTCATCCATGAGACAAAGCTGTTATTGCTGGATGAGCCCTTCGGCGCACTGGACCAGTTCACGCGTGAAGAGCTGTGGGTCATCATGCAGGAGCTCTGGATGGATAAGAAGCCCACCGTCATCCTGGTCACGCATGATTTGCGCGAAGCCTGCTATCTCGCCAACCGCATCTACATGATGAGTGCCCGCCCCGGCAAGGTGCTGGATGTCCGCTCCATTGACTATCCGCGTCCGCGTACGCTGGATACGACGTACCAGCCTGGTTTTGTCCAGATCATGCATGAGTTGCGCATGCAGATCGCGGATGCCCGCAAACCTCAACATCAACCTCTCAAGGCGGTCGCATGAGCAAACTCTCTCCCCGTGTGCGTCAGCGCATGCTTTCACTGGGCACCGTTATCGGCATGTTTGTTATCTGGGAAGCGGTCTGTATCGGTTTCAACATCAGCGATCTCATCCTGCCGCGCCCGAGCCAGATTTTCCAGACGCTGTTCGACCGTTTGCCGGCGCTGATGCCGCATGCGATTCAGACACTGACAACGACCCTGATCGGCTTTGCGTTCGGGGTGCTGGCCGGAACGGTGATCGGTGTGGTGATCGGTTCGTCCAAGGTCGCCTATGACGCCGCCTATCCGTTACTGGTTGCTGTCTCCAGCATTCCCAAGGTGGCTGTGGTGCCGATCTTTGTCGTGTGGTTCGGTGCGGGTACGGTGCCAGCCATCCTGACGTCGATGGTCATCAGCATCTTCCCGGTAGTGGTGAACGTGGCGACCGGCCTGGCGACCACCGAGCCGGAACTGGAAGACGTGCTGCGTGCCCTGGGCGCTGGTAAGCGCGACATCCTGCGTAACGTTGGTCTGCCGCGCACGCTGCCTTACCTGTTCGCCTCGCTGAAGATCGCCATCACGCTGGCTTTTGTCGGCACTGTGCTGGCGGAAACCGTGGCATCCAACCGGGGCATCGGTAACGCGATGATGATCGCCAGCGGTAACTTCGATGTGCCGCTCGTGTTTGCAGGCCTGTTCATCCTGTCCATCCTGGGCGTGGCGCTGTATGCCATCTTCTCGTTCGCCGAAGCACGGCTGACGGGATGGGCGCAGCGCAAGCAGGATATGGCGATGGCTTAACTTGAGAGATAAATCTAGGGAGAAATGGATTGAAAGTTTTTAAATCCTTGCTA
>JAEZLB010000206.1 GCA_023435945.1 Pseudomonadota bacterium
AGATGAAAGCATCCTGATCATGGAGGTTGGTGATGCCGTTGATGGGATTGGCCAGCGTAGTGGGCGTGGCCGAACCGGGCCGGACTAGGAGTTGTGCAATCTCCGTTATCTGGCTGAGCACTGACACCGGCAGCGTCACCAGGCCGGCAATCCAGCGCGCCACCGCGTTACCTGCAACGGGTGTGCCGCGATGCGGCGCCGCAATAAAAACAGCCCGGCCCACTTGCGGCAAAGGCGAGAAGTTCAGGAAATGCTGCAGGCGTGCTTTCGCCCTTGTCAGCCGATAACCGCTCAGATCGTAATCCTCCAGCAAGCCGCTCATCAACTCATTCCTGGAGGAAGAAACCATCAGGCGCGACAGCACGCCGCCCATGCTATGTCCTACCAGCACAATATCCTGCGATGCGGGAGCCGTACCTTTCGGGTCGAAATGGCGCAGGGTTTGCTCCAGGGCTTCGCGTATATGGAGATTGTTGAAAGCCAGCGGCACATTGGTCGGGTAGTACACCTGCCATATCTGGAAATTCTGCCTCAATACCTCGTCACCCAACACTTCGTTCGCCACATTGATCCAGGCTTCGGGGCTGCTGGCCAGTCCATGCAGCATGACGACCGTCCTGCGCTTGGGATCGTAGGGCTGCAAGAGATAGACACGCGGCTTCTCGATAACGTCTCCCTTGCCAATGAGGGACAAGATCGATTGCGTCGCGAAGCCGGACCTTGCCAGCCACAGGCCGTAACCCGAGGTAAAGTCAGCCGCAAGCGTAAGACGGGTTCCCGCCAGGTCGATGCTCGTATGACGATACGGGTCGTACACCGTCAACACGGCCTGACTTCCTCCAAGGACTTCTTCCAGGCTCTCGCCCGGGAAGCTAATCACTGCGGTCATTGCCGGGAACGGACTTTCGCTGTAGGGCAGGTTGGCGCTACGGTTGCTCACCACCCGGTCCGCCGTTACCGCCACCAGCATTGCACCTGCCCCGTCGCGTCGATACTGATTGCGCAAACCCTTGAAATTGAGTGACGAAGCAGGAATTAAATCCTTGGGCAAGCCACCCTCACTGCCAAAGCTGACCTCGCTGCTGACACTGAGCTTCCATGATCCCATTTGCAGGTGGGCAGCACCGTCCCTGCCTTTCTGATAGTCCAGTTCACGGTCTCTGTAGTTCTTGAACAGGTGGGTCACTGCCTGCTGGACAGAAAAGTTATAGTAGTCCCTGACCTGCATCTGACGCCCATCCAGCGCCCGCTGATCGGGCCGGCGTTCGGTGAGGAAAAGGTAGGCATAAGCCTGGCGGGCACTTTGCAGATAAGCGTCGACAATCTCGTTATTGCTTTCGCCCCCGGCCAGCTTCTCGCGCGTGATGGCCTCCTGCAGCCAGAGCTCCGACAGGGTTGACGTAAGCTGCTCGTTGCTCAGCCCTTGCGAAGCCTGGATGGTGCGCATGCAGGCCTGAATATTTGCCATGCACGACTTGGATTCCATCCCCAACACTTGCAAACCATTATTCGCAAAACTGCTCAGGGTACCGGTTGAAAGTATGTCGCCCCGGCTCGCAACGATATAGTCGCGGGGAGCAACCGATGACACCTTCACGCCTGCGCATCCGGCAAGCAGGAATAGTGTGACAACCAGAACCAGCGTATGGCGAAGAGGGGTCATGCATAGCGGCAGCCATCGCACCAGTCCGCCTGCCTGCTTGCCGCCCCCCTCATTTCCCGGATTTCCTGATTTCATCGTACTGAGCATCCTCCCACGCTTGGTATCCCGCCAATTCCTCTTCAGACAACGCCATGCTCAATTTTTGTCGCTGGCGGCGGGAACGCCGTGCCGGATTATCTCTGAAAAATGCGGCGCATGATCGGCAGTGCGTGCCCGCTCATTGATGCGTGCGCTTGCCCGCAGCGTCTCCAGCTCATAACCCTGGGCAAGCGCATTCAGCTCATACAGATATTCCGGCAAGTAACCAGAAAGCAGAAGGCGGTAATCGGAAGGCAGGCCCGGCGCGACACGGCGAGCCATTTCAAAAACGATGGTCGTGCAGTTTGCTATGAGCGTGTCATAGAATCGCGGGGCATGCTGCAGGCTAGCAGCCTCATCCAGATAGGCGAGAAAGAGTGAGCGCATCGCGGCCGGCGACATGGCGACGTTATAAAGATAGACATCCTCACCACGCACATTGGAGCGTACCCGCAACACATCGCGCTCGTCAGCCGCTACCAATACCAACTCATACTGTTTGAAGAAACCGGCGATCGCCGAAAAGGCCTCATGGCGCTCTTTTCGTATCTCGACCGAGAAACTCAGGTAATCCTTGCCGCCCTTCTCATTTTCAAAACCGAAGGAGACCAGCGTGTGGGCGATAGCGGGCCCCATCCAATACGACAGCACAACATCGACCGAACGTATATCCGATAGCCTGTACTGCCTCTTTTCCCACCGCACCGTATAGTCGTCGTCGCTACGCCAGTCGAAATTACGCACATTCTCCAGCATGACCCTGTCTCCGTTGACCGTTCCATGCAACTGGCGCGCCACATCGTCGGCCCAGTCCCGGTCATGAGACGGTTGTATACCAGACCACCAGGTGAACAGGACCGCCAATGCCACTGCATAGGCAAGGAATACACGTTTGACCCGCCTGCGCCATAAGCGCACCACCACAAATAAGCTACCGGCGCCCCACAGCAGGGAAACCAAGCCCCTGCCAGAACCTGGGAGTGGCAGTTGATACCAGAGCGCCAAGGCGCCCCAGAAGGCGCATAACAAGATCACGCCACTCAACAGAAAACACCCTGCCCTTCTCAGCGTTCTTCGCACAAGGGGATCTTGTTCTAGTGTGGTCATTTCAAAATTAGCACTGCAACAGTAGATAAAATTGCAGGCAGGGCTCAATCTCCTGCTCGGCAATCAGGAGCCTGCCACTGAAAAGTCAGTTCATATGATCTTCTGCATGTGACTCTTACCCAGCTAGCCTTGAAGGGTATCAACCATCTGCTTGCAGTAACCAGCAAGGTTATCGGGAAGTGCGGATGGACAAACGCCGCATTGCAGATTTCCGGGTACGGCATAATCGATGAATGTCGGATAGGGCAAATTCAGGTTTGCCATGATTTCCATGAACTCGCTCAGCGTCCTGTCTTGCCCCAGGCGCGGATTACGTTTCTTCTCCTGGGCAATCGTGGATACATGCCGCCCCTCGTAATCATGGGCCGGATAAACGAGCGTGTCGTCCGGTAGCGAGAAAAGCTTTTCTGTGACGCTGTGATACAGCGCCTCCGCATCACCCTGCTGAAAGTCCGTACGGCCGCATCCGTCAATCAGCAAGGCATCCCCGGTGAATACCCTATCGTTCAGGACATAGGAAAAATGACCTGCTGTATGCCCCGGCGTATGCAACGAATCCAGCCTGATGCCACCCACCTGGAAAGGCTTTCCCTCTTCCAGATAAATATCGGCGCAAGGCACCCGCTCAGCGACAGGTGCGCCAATTTTGCTGCCGACTTTCTTCTTCATCTCCAGTGCAGCGGTAATGTGATCGGCATGCACGTGGGTATCCACGGTATACGCCAATGTCAGGCCGAGTTGCTTAAGCACGCTCAGATCCCGCTCCATGGTAGAAATAACGGGATCGATCAGAATTGCCAGGCCTGTTTCCTCGCATCCGAGGAGATAGGTATAGGTGCTGGATATCGGCTCATAAAGCTGCCTGAAGATCATGAATGTCCTTGCATGATAAAAGCGAGAATTCGACTATAAACCACCTGATGGAATTCAGTTCAGGCCGCTCTCTGAAAATCTCCCTCTCTGCCATGTTTGTACTTTCCCAATCTTAAAATCGCAGCGTGGCCTTTGACGGTATTGGCAGAAAATAAGTAATGCCTCCTATGTCGCTTCAGGCCGCAGATTTTTCTTATACGGAGACGCACCTGAGGCATGCGCAGAAACAGGCATTAACCGATACACAGGCCATCCTCAGGCGAAACCTGAACTGGCACCCGGCCGATCCGCTAAGCACTGCGTCCACTACTGCGAAAGGCCTGTGAGGATAGACATCCTCGCTTCATCCACGTCACACCCCTACTTTCATCGCATCTTGGGGGATAATTCATGCCTCGATTCTCGGCTGCACTCCCTATCACTATTCTTACATCAAACGATTCCGTATCGTTTCACTGCAACATGACCATTACCATCAACGACGATCTCCGCGCCTACATCGACCCGCTTACCGAAGATGAATATGCCGCGCTCGAACGAAGCCTGCTCGCGGAAGGATGCCGTGACGCACTCGTGTTATGGGGCGAGCTTCTGGTGGATGGACATAATCGTTACAGCATTTGCCAGAAGCATGGCATTCCTTTTCAGACCGTACAGAATCATTCATTCACATCGATGGAAGATGTCTATCTCTGGATGATCGACAACCACCTGGGTCGCCGTAGCGTATCGGATTTTCAGCGTGGCGTACTGGCATTGAGAAAGAAGGAGATTCTGGCATCTCGCCTCGCGCAAATTGAAACCATCCAGCATGACGCTGCGGACAACGATGCCACGCCATCACCGAAACCCGAGATCAAATCCGTCATCAGCCGTGAAGCGATTGCCCGTGCAGCCCGGGTGAGCAGCGCCACATTGAGCCAGATCGAGAAGATAAAAAAAACTGCCGCACCGGAGTTGGTCGATGCCGTCAAGGCAGGGGTGATTTCCATCAATGCAGCCGCAACGGTTGCCACCCTGCCCAGTGAAAAACAAGTCGCTGCTGTCGCCGGCGGCAAGAAAGAGCTACGCCAGGTCGCACGGCAAATTCGTGAAGCGAAACTGCCACCTAAGCCACAACTCCCACCGCCCGCTGAAGACGCCACGCCAGATCAGCTGGAAATTCACCGTCTGACCATACTTGTTGCGGAACTCAAGGACGAGCGTGATCAGCTGAAAAAGAAAGTCCAGCATCTCACGATTGCGCTTGCTGAGGCGCGGGGACAAGACTAAGCAGTGCCGTGGTGTACTAACCCGTACAGGATGAGCTGCTCTCGGTGACTGACGATGGTAACCGTGCAACTACAGCCAAAGTTTGACGTGGGAAGATATCTCCATTCTTCTATCGCGCACGATAGGCCTCACAGCCGATTCCATCATTGTCACGGTCCAAGTGCGGCCCCTAACCCGGCTCTCCACGACGAACAGGGGCACCCCCTGCGGCACGTGCCTCAGCACCATTGGCGAAAGCTCTGCTGTCTGCAGCCGCTGATGGGCGCGTAGTCGACAGCCTCCAGTGCAGTCCTGCTTGCTATTGATTGCCCGGTTAAACCAACCCAGGTCTCGTGTCTTTTCCGCAAACCAGAGAAAAGAACAGCAACTTGCCGAAAAAAAGCCCACAACCATCACAGTTGTGGGCTTGCGTTACACAACAAACAAAATATTTACTGCGGCAAGGGCGATGCCGACACGTAACCCAATAACGGGTCCGTCAAACCGAGAACGTGCATACCTATCAGCCCCAGCACACCTGCCAGCACGACATAGTAAATGGTCGGAAGAATGGTAATGCGCAGTATCTGCCCTTCGCGGCCAAACAATCCGACCGTAGCCGATGCGGCTACCACGTTATGAATGGCAATCATGTTGCCGGCAGCAGCACCTACACTTTGGATCGCAACCATCAGCGCTCCCGAGACAGACAACAAACCGGCTGTCTCGAACTGGAACTGCGAAAGCATCAGGTTACTCACCGTATTGGAGCCTGCGAGGAAGGCGCCCAGTGCTCCCACTGCCGGAGCAAACAGCGGATAGACCTGCCCCATCAAGTCCGCAACACCATGCGCCATAGAGATCGGCATGCTGATAAGATCATTTGCATTCACGCCGGAATTGATCATGACTCGAACCATCGGAACGGTAAAGATCAGTACGAATCCTGCGCCAAGGAGGGTGCCACTCGACTCGCGCACGGCGTGCATGAAGTCAGCGCTGCGCATGCGGTGCAGGAAGTAAGTGATGATGCAGACAATCAGCAGCAAGCCACCAGGCAGATACAGCAACTGGAAATCACCACTGATTCCCTGCTCACCGAGCAAATTCGTAAATTTGATGGTGGCCGATTTCAGCGCATCTCCAAAAGGCTTCACAGTACGCGACAGCACCAACAGCAGCGCCAGCAACACATAGGGCAACCATGCCATGAAGGGAGAGATCTTTTTCTCGCTAAGCGACTCCATAGACATTTCCAGGTTGCTCACCCAGCTTGTCGGCCATTCTTTTGCCGGAGCGAAATCCCAAGTGTCGTTAGGAACGAGAAAACCTTTTTTAGCCGATAGCGTAACAATGGCAAGTCCGACCAAACCGCCCACCATGGATGGAAATTCCGGTCCGAGCACGATGCCGGCAATCACGTACGGAATGGTGAATGCAAATGCCGCGAACAATGCAAACGGCAGGATCGACAAGCCTTCAGTCCAGGAACGATTGCGACCGAAGTAACGGGTCATCACCATCACCAGGAAGAGTGGCAGCAAGGTTCCGCAGATGGCGTGAATGATCGCGACCTCCGAGACGATCAGCCGGAACAGCGCATCCCATTCCAAGCCTTTCTCAGCGAGCGCGGCAGTGAGTGCGGCCCTATCCAGCCCCCCCTGCACGCCTACGAGCATTGGGGTACCGACAGCACCGAAAGATACCGGCGTAGACTGGATCATCAGGCCAAACACAACGGCTGCCATGGCAGGAAAGCCCACTGCGACCATCAAGGGAGCGGCAACCGCAGCAGGCGTACCGAAACCTGAAGCACCTTCAATAAAGCTACCAAACAGCCAGGCAATGAGGATCACCTGAATACGACGATCAGGACTGATGTTGGAAAAACCAGCACGAATAGTGGAAATCGCACCCGAATATTTCAGGGTATTCAGCAGCATGATGGCGCCGAAAATGATCCATAACAGACCTACCGTTAAGATCAACCCCTGCAGTGAAGATGCAAGGACTCGATTAATACTCATGCCCCACACGCTGATGGCAATCGCGCACGTGACAGCAAACACGATCGGCATCGCAACCTTGGCCGACATGCGGAATCCGACTAGCAAGATTCCTGATAATAAAATGGGCGAAAAAGCTAATAACGCCAGCAACCCGCTACTCATCGTTTCTCCTTACCTGATCCTGTAAAACCATACGTTCATTAATGGATTCAGTTCACCAGTGACTTGCCATGATTTCCATCCACAGAAAAGAATCACGATTTTCCAATTCTGCTGAAGTGTGGTCAGCACTCGCTTGTGGCGGTACGTAACACACTTTGTGTGTGTGGCGAAAATTGCCTCTCACGTATTGAACAACACCCATGTTCGCAGCCATGAAGTGTTCTGCCTGAAAAATTATTGCAAACGGCAGACAACGAACAGGCTCACGAATTCACCCCATGCCTTCAACCCAGCCTCATCGACGCAAAATGATGAGGCAGGACAAAATCTGACTTGCCCTGCCCGACTTCAACGTCGTCCCACCCACAACCCGAATTGGCAACAGTACCGTCCTTCGCAAAGTTGTCACGCTAAAAATGACTGACCTCTGCTACAGAGAAATCGGCGATCCACAGATGGGAAATTGAGCGGCGAAGCATGAATACGCGTGCCAACTCATTGACTGAAAGTTTTCCGGCCCATAAAATACACAACTAATATATCAGCTCATATATCAGATGTATACAAGGAACCGTACCATTCCAGCATACGTTTCAACAAATACCAATTGGCACACAATGCACACTGTCTACCGGACGAACTGCGGCGCCGCTCATGAGGCAGCACTGGGTTTCGGACGACGTGTACGCTGAAAATCAACTCAGAAAATAACGGGCATGACTCCCCCACTCCACACAACACGGCACGTTGGATAAGAAGAAAGCAGTGATGAAGAAGCCACTCGACGCGCAAAAAAGTGCTAGCAAACCCAAAAAGGTTGAACCGCACATCGCGGAGCCTTACATGAGCCTCACGGAAAAAGCCTACCTTGAGCTGGAAGAAATGATCGTGACGCTGAAGCTGGCTCCGGGATCGACAGTCTCAGAGTCCGGGCTGAGCATGATGCTTGGCATTGGCCGCACACCTATCCGCGAGGCGCTACATCGCCTGGCCAGGGAAAAGCTGATTGTCGTGCTGCCTCAACGCGGCATCCTGGTTACCGAAATTAATGTGGGCGCCCAACTCAAGTTGCTGGAAGTTCGACGCGAACTGGAGCGTCTCACCGCCAAGAGCGCGGCTCGACGTGCCAATGAGGCCGAGCTGCAAAAATTCAAAGAGATGGCTGAGGATCTGTATTCGGTTGCCGAAGTTGACGATCCGATGAGATTCATGCGCCTGGACCGTGAATTCAACCAGCTTTTAGAAGTAGCCTCTCGCAATGAGTTTCTGACAAGCGTCATGGGCGTGATCGGTCCTCTGTCCCGCCGCTTCTGGTACATCCATTACCAACGCGTCGCCGATGTATCGCTGACAGCGCGATTGCATGCCGACATGGCCCATGCCATCGCCAACCGTGATGAAGCTGGTGCGCAGAAAGCTTCCGATGCACTGCTCGATTATGTTGAAGCCTTTACCCGTGCAACGCTCGACACATGGCTTTAAAGCACGGACATTTTCAAGATTAACCCGTATAGAGAACCATCATGAGTAGTTCCAACTCAGGCACTTGCAACCCCAACCGCCAACGCGACGTGGTTGCAGCATTGAATGCCTTTATGCCTCAGGGATCGGTGCTCTTCAATGAAGAAGACACCCGCCCTTACGAGTGCGACGGCCTAGCAGCGTACCGGCAGCTTCCCATGGTGGTGGCTCTGCCCAGCAATGAGGAAGAAGTCGCCGCCATACTGCGCACCTGCCACACCATGCAAGTGCCCATCGTGCCTCGCGGTGCGGGAACG
>JAEZLB010000254.1 GCA_023435945.1 Pseudomonadota bacterium
GCCGATTCGCTTGCTGAATCCGATCGCCAGCCAGATGAGCGTGATGCGCTCCACGCTGATCGGCGGTCTGGTCGCCAATGTTCGATACACCCTGAACCGCAAGCTCAACCGCGTGCGTGCGTTCGAGATTGGTGGGGTATTCCTGCGCGATGACTCAGTTGCCGATGGTGAGCTGGCGGTTGCCGGTTATGCGCAGCCCAAGCGCCTGGCTGCGATTGCCTATGGTCCTGCAACTGAAGAGCAGTGGGGGCTGCCGGACCGCAACGTGGACTTTTTCGACGTCAAAGCCGATCTGGAAGCCTTGTTTGCGCCTCGCAAACTGCGGTTTGCCAAGGCCGAACATCCTGCCCTGCATCCGGGGCGGGCTGCATGGGTAGAGCTCGATGGCGAAAGAATCGGCGTGATCGGTGAATTGCATCCCCGTTTGCAGCAGAAATACGAGTTGCCGTTGGCACCTGTGCTGTTTGAGGTGTCAGCTGCCGCATTGCAGGTGCGTGAGGTCCCGGTTTATCAGGAAATCTCACGTTTCCCCGCCGTGGTACGTGATTTGGCGCTGGTTGTGAAGGCTGCCGTATCGACCCAGGATCTGCTGGACGCTTTTGCCGAGGAAAAGCGGGTCAATCCGGACTGCTCCATCATGCAAGCTGTTGTTTTGTTTGATGAATATCGCGGAAAAGGATTGGAGAGCGATGAGAAAAGCCTTGCTTTCCGTGTGACCTTGCAAGATACTCAAACGACCCTGCAAGATGAAAAAGTGGACGCTGCCATCAAGGCACTTACTGAAGCGGCGACCCGAAAACATGCTGCAAGACTGCGTGGCTAGGCGACGCACATGATAATGATGAATGACGTGAATTCTGCTGAATTTCAATCCGTGCTGGCTGCCGATCTTGACCGCGCCCTTCTGGAATCCAAGGCGCGCAGTCAGGCCGAGAAGGCTTTGCCGACGCTGACCAAGGCGGAACTGGCCGAGATGCTGTTCGAGCATGTGGGGCTGAACAAGCGCGAGGCCAAAGACATGGTGGAAACCTTTTTCGCCGAGATCCGCGATGCGCTGGAACGTGGCGAAACCGTCAAGCTGTCCGGCTTTGGCAATTTCCAGTTGCGCGACAAGCCACAGCGTCCCGGCCGCAATCCCAAGACCGGTGAAGCTATTCCTATTAGCGCCCGCCGCGTGGTTACTTTCCATGCCAGCCAAAAGCTGAAGAGCATGGTAGAGAACGGTGGCGGTACCAACTCGTTTGTTAATCTCGCTTGAATTGACCGGCCATGAACGATCGCGCCAGCAAAACCGTGCTGACCGTCTTGCCTCCCATACCGGCAAAGCGTTACTTCACCATCGGTGAAGTCAGCGATCTGTGTGGCGTCAAGCCGCATGTACTGCGTTACTGGGAACAGGAATTCACGCAGCTCAAGCCGGTCAAGCGGCGCGGTAACCGGCGTTATTACCAGCATCACGAAGTCCTGCTGGTACGCCGTATCCGTGAATTGCTGTATGAGCAGGGTTTCACGATTAGTGGCGCTCGCAACAAGCTTGACCGCTCCGCGGACGATAATCTCACTCCTATGATTTCTCCCGCCCTTCCGGCTGAAATTTCCCTAGAGGAAGTGCGCGACGAATTGGCCGACATCCTGGCCCTCTTACAGGGAAAAAGCGCCTGAGGTTCTTATCTGGCGATAAGCAAGTTTGTGTTGGCTCATGAAATGCGGCTTATCTTGCCAGGTGTTCTCCCTTTCCGCTTATAAGTGCGTTTGAATAGCGAACGCACTATAAATAATCAGCCTGCTCAAGCACCCCTTTGAATGATAGTCATGCTCTATGGCTCTCATTCGGCTTATCAATTTCCCAAGCAGTCCAACGACCGTTACAATGCCAGCTGGTCAAAATTTCTACTTCATTAACCCACTGAGGAAAACAACATGTCCCTGATTAATACTCAAATCAAGCCTTTCAAGGCTACCGCTTACCATAACGGCAAATTCGTCACCGTTTCCGATGCTGACCTGAAGGGCAAATGGTCGGTGTTTTTCTTCTATCCCGCTGACTTCACCTTTGTTTGCCCGACCGAACTTGGCGACCTGGCTGACAACTACGAAACTTTCAAGTCCCTAGGCGTGGAAATCTACTCGGTATCGACCGACACGCATTTCACCCACAAGGCCTGGCACGACACGTCCGACACCATCAGCAAGATCCAGTATCCGATGATTGGTGACCCGACCGGTGCTATCAGCCGCAACTTCGAAGTGATGGTTGAGGAGCAAGGCCTGGCATTGCGCGGCACCTTTGTGATCAACCCTGAAGGCCAGATCAAGATCGTTGAAATCCACGACGATGGCGTAGGCCGTGACGCTCGTGAGTTGCTGCGTAAAGTGCAGGCTGCTCAATACGTTGCTGCCCATCCGGGCGAAGTTTGCCCTGCCAAATGGACCCCGGGCGAGAAAACCCTGGCGCCTTCCCTGGACCTGGTCGGCAAGATCTGATCGGCTCATTACATAGGCCGCATTGCCGCACATCCCGTGATGGGATGTGCGGTCATCAAAGCGCCAGGCAGCAATGCGGGCAGGACGTTTTGATGACCTAGTGATACCACCATTAAACAGAAAGCGAGCATCTTATGTTGGAAGCAAATATCAAGACACAATTACAAGCCTACATGGAGCGCCTGGTGGCGCCGATCGAACTGGTGGCGGCGTTGGGCGAGGATGCGGGTTCGCGCGAGATGAAAGGCTTGCTGGACGATATCGCCAGCACCAGTGCCCGTATCACGCTGATTGAAAAAACCGGTCCGCATGATCGTGTGCCGTCGTTTGCGGTCAACAAGGGGGGCGAAGAGACCGGCATCCGGTTTGCCGGTTTGCCCATGGGCCATGAATTCACGTCGCTGGTGCTGGCCCTGCTGCAAGCCAGCGGTTATCCGCCGAAAGTGGATGCCGAGGTGATCGAGCAGATCAAGGCGCTGCAAGGCCCGTTCGAATTTGAAACCTATATCTCGCTGTCCTGCCAGAACTGCCCGGACGTGGTGCAGGCGCTGAACCTGATGGCGGCCTTGAATCCGAATATTCGCCACACCATGATCGATGGCGCCTTGTTCCAGGACGAAGTCAAGGAGCGCCAGATCATGTCGGTGCCCATCGTGTTTTTGAATGGTCAACAGTTTGGCCAGGGTCGCATGACGCTGGAAGAAATCCTGGCGAAACTGGATACCGGTGCGGCGCAGCGCGAAGTGGCGAAGATTGCGCAGAAGGACGTGTTCGATGTGCTGGTGGTGGGCGGCGGCCCGGCCGGTGCGGCGGCAGCGATTTATGCAGCCCGCAAAGGCATCCGTACCGGGGTGGTGGCCGAGCGTTTTGGCGGCCAGGTGCTGGATACGATGGCGATCGAGAACTTCATTTCAGTGCAGCATACCGAAGGACCGAAGCTGGCGATGGCACTGGAAGAGCACGTCAAGCAATACGACGTGGACATCATGAACCTGCAGCGTGCCACGGAACTGGTGCCGGGCGAGACTATCGAAGTCAGGCTGGCCAGCGGTGCGAGTGTAAAGGCTAAAAGCGTGGTGGTGGCCACGGGGGCAAGATGGCGCGAGATGAATGTGCCGGGTGAGCAGGAATACCGCAACAAGGGGGTGGCGTACTGCCCGCACTGCGATGGTCCGCTGTACAAGGGCAAGCGGGTAGCGGTAGTGGGGGGCGGCAACTCGGGTGTGGAAGCGGCGATTGACCTGGCCGGTGTGGTGGCGCATGTGACCCTGTTCGAGTTTGCCGACAAGCTCAAGGCGGATGCCGTGCTGCAGAGAAAGCTGTACAGCCTGCCGAATGTGAAGGTGATCCTGAATGCCCAGACGACGGAAGTCAGTGGGGATGGCAGCAAGGTCAATGGCTTGCGTTATCGCGACCGGGTCAGCGGCGACGAGCACACGGTGGAGCTGGAAGGGGTATTTGTGCAGATTGGCTTGTTGCCCAATACCGACTGGTTGAAGGGCACGGTGGAACTGACCAAGTACGGCGAGATTGAAATCGATGCCAGGGGTCACACCGATGTGCCGGGGGTGTTTGCCGCAGGCGATGCGACCACGGTGCCGTACAAGCAGATCATCGTGGCCATGGGCGCCGGTTCCATTGCCGCACTCTCCGCCTTCGATTACCTGATCAGAACCTCTG
>JAEZLB010000323.1 GCA_023435945.1 Pseudomonadota bacterium
ACGTAGAAGAGCAGGATTGGGTACGTCTCACCCAATCACAATTCGATCCCATCCAGGTGGGCAGAAATATCTGGGTCGTACCAAGCTGGCATGAAGCACCGAATCCCGATGCCCTGATCCTGGAACTCGATCCGGGCCTGGCGTTCGGCACTGGCAGTCACCCCACCACTCGTCTTTGCATGGAATGGCTGGAAGCCCATGCACCTCAAGGATTGTCGGTACTCGATTACGGTTGCGGCTCCGGCATCCTGGCCATGGTTGCCAAGAAACTGGGCGCTGCAGAAGTGGTCGGTGTCGATATCGATCCGCAGGCCATAGAGTCGGCCCGGTACAACAGTGAGCGCAATGGCTGCGAGATTGCCTATCACCTTCCCGAAGCCTTTACGGATAAACACGGCAATGCCACTTTCAACGTGGTCGTCGCCAATATCCTTTCCAGCCCGCTCAAGCTGATGGCGCCCATGCTATCCGGCCGCGTTGCAGCGGGTGGATCCCTGGTCCTCTCAGGCGTGTTGGCTCGCCAGGCAGAGGAAGTTATCGCGGCTTATGCACCGTTTATCACCCTGACGGTATGGGCAGAACATGATGGGTGGGTGGCCTTGGCAGGCAAACGCGCTGCATCATCGCCGTCCGATTAAGTCATGGCTCTTGCGACCCGCTGCCCTCACTGCGCCACGACGTTCCGGGTCGCTCACGATCAATTGAAACTACGCGCAGGCCTGGTGCGTTGCGGTGCCTGCAAGCAGATTTTTAATGGCGTAGAAAACCTGCTGGGTCCGGAGGTAACGTCCACACCACGCAAGCCCGTTAATGTAACGGCGCAATCGCCGCTCGCACCACGTCCTGCCGCCCCCGCAGCCCCGACTCCATCCCCCCGCTCTTCCATCGCAATCAGCTCCGGCATGCCCGCCGCGGCCGGCACAGCCTCGCCAGACTCGCTTCGCTTGTCGCCGCCTACCACGGCGTTTCCGTCAAGCAGACCAGCGCCTGTGTCCCTCACCGGTGAAACCGACAAAGATGTCGATCCGCTTACGCGGATGACGCTGATGGATTTCACTTTCTTCGAAGATGAGCGAACTCCGGCTGCCTCCCCTCGGGGAAGCTTATCGGCACAGACGATAGAGCGAACCACTTCCGATACGGAAGCACCGGATGAAATCGAACAGGCCATTGAAGACTTGCATAGCAGGCCCTGGCGTGACGAACACGCACGCGCGACTGCAACCAATTCCATCCGCCCCGCTGATGACAGCCATGATGAACCGGGCTTCATCAAGAATGCACGCCGGCGACAAAAAGTGAGCGGAACCCTGAAATGGGTATATGGCATGGGCAGTGTATGGCTTGCGCTGTTATTAGCTGGTCAGCTGGCTTATAGCTTTCGCGATCAGCTTGCCCAACGCCTGCCGCAGACTGCTCCCTATTTACAGCAAGCATGCGCTTATCTGGGATGCAGCATTGACTACCCTACCCACATCAATTCGCTGGCCATCGAGTCCAGCGAATTACAAGCCATTCCCGCACAACCCAACACTTTTCTGCTGCGCGTGCTGCTTCGCAATCACTACGATACTGCGGTAGCATGGCCGCACATGGAACTGACCTTGAATGGCAATGACGAAAAGCCGGTTGCAAGACGCAGCTTTGCCCCTGCAGAATATTTACCTGCAGCAGAACAGGCACAGGCTGGTTTTGCTGCACAATCTGAGCAGGCCATCACTTTGAAATTCGCACTGGAGAATACACAGGCTTCAGGATTCCGGGTCTACCTTTTCTATCCCTGATGTCGAATGCTGATAGAGATTGTGCGATACCAGACCGCCTGCCCGGTCCGTATCGCATTTGAATGCCGGCCGAGCTCCTGATGAATTTTTTATCCTTACTTTTTAACTTATGAATCCATCCCTGATTTGCGGTTCCCTGGCCTTTGACACCATCATGTCTTTTGGGGGTCGTTTTTCCGAAGCGCTGCTGGCCGATCAATTGCACAAAATTAATGTCGCTTTCCTGGTACCTGGCCTGCGCCGTGAGTTTGGCGGCACCGCCGGCAATATCGCGTACAACCTGAAATTGCTGAATGGGGAGCCGGTCATCATGGCGACCCTGGGACAAGATGGCAGTCCCTATCTTGAGCGCCTGAAAACCCTGGGAATCACGGATCGCTGTATTCGCACGATAGAAGATGCCTACACGGCACAGGCTTTTATTACTACCGATGCCGACAACAACCAGATTACCGCTTTCCATCCGGGAGCAATGACCCAGGCACACCACAATCGTGTGACCGAGGCAGGCAAGGTCAGCATTGCCATCGTGGCCCCCGACGGTCGTGACGGCATGCTGCAACATGCAAGGGATTGCGCCGAAGCCGGCATTCCCTTCATCTTCGATCCGGGCCAGGGTTTGCCCATGTTTAACGGCGATGAGCTGAAATACTTCATCTCGCTCGCCACTTATGTAGCGGTGAATGACTATGAAGGCGAGCTCTTAACCGAACGCACCGGCTGGTCGCTGGAAGAAATTGCCAAACATGTGTCGGCACTTGTCGTCACCCGCGGCGAGCAGGGTGCACATATCTTCACCAAGGGCGAGCAGATCGACGTACCTTGCGTGGCAGCAGAGCGCATCGTCGACCCCACAGGTTGCGGCGATGCCTTCCGTGCCGGCATGTTGTACGGGCTGAGTCATGGCCTGGACTGGGCAACTACCGGCCGGCTTGCCAGCCTGATGGGCTCTATTAAAATCGCTCATCAGGGCGGCCAGAATCATGCACCGACGCTGGCGGAAATCCAGGATCGCTTCGAGCAGACATTCGGCTACCGCTTCAACTAAACACTGATTGAATTAAGAGCCGGGAATTTCTTCAATAAAAAAGCCTGCACGCTTTAAAGCGTGCAGGCTTTTTTAGTATCTGACGACTATCGCACCATCTGCAACAAGCCGCGATCAAATGCATACATTACGATGCGCAACAGTACAAAGGCAACCAGCGGAGACAGATCAATACCGCCCAGAGAAGGCATGAAGCGCCGGATGGGACGCAATATAGGATCGGTGAGCGCACGAATCAGTGGTGCCATCGGCGCGTGAGGATTAATCCACGAAAGCACGACATCGACCAGCAGCAATCCCATTAACCCGTAAATGATCCAGTGCACCAGCTTGACGAGCGCCAACAAAAACGCAGCCCCTACAGAGAACTGAAAACCTGAACCAGCTAGTGACAACGCAGTCAGCGCCAAAGCAACCAGATAGGCAGCGACCAGGCTTGCCCAGTCATAACCACCGCTACCCGGAATGACTTTCCGCAACGGTTTGACCAGCCAGTCGCTCAGCACAAAAATGAAGTTGGCAATAGGGGCTGGCGGCCGCACACGCGTGACCTGCATCCAGAAACGAACCAGCAAGACGGTCGCCACCACAGTTGCAGCAGTCTCGACTATCAGCATGAAGATGTCATACAGCACGAAATAATCCTCCCAATAAAAAACCCGCTGCACAGCATAATGCCATACAGCGGGTGTTTTGCCTGATATGCGTCAGGCGGCGACCGTAAAATTACGGACGAGCGCCAGTCGGGAAAGGCCACGCGGCTGCCGGATTGAGGACAGTCTTTACCTCGGGAGCAGCAGCGGCAGGTTTTGCAGCAGGCTTTTTAGCGGCAGCTTTTTTGGCTACAGGCTTCTTAGCTGCGGCTTTCTTCGCTACAGGCTTCTTGGCTGCGGCTTTCTTCGCTACAGGCTTTTTAGCGGCGGCTTTTTTCGCTGCCGGCTTTTTCTTTGCTGCTGTTGCCATTTGTTTCTCCTTCACGTGATGGAAAATCAATCTACAAATTAGAAACCCCCCCGATCTATCGCGCGCGATGGATCAGGTGAATTATTCATCGGCGCAAGCCCTATGCTTGCGCTAATGAATTCGGCACCAGCTGAACTGCTGCATCTCCTCGTCCATGCAGCGCTTCAGCCATACTGGACCTACCCCCGGACGGTCGGCAAATCCCAAAAAACACCGGCACGGCTGCCGGTATCGGAGTTCTGTAAAGAAGCCCACGAACCATTCTGCGAAGAAAAAGCCGCCATACCCGACAAAATCAGGTACAGCGGCTCGAACAAATTAGGTCGGTTCGCTCTTCTACTATTCATTCAGGTTTGGCATTGCCTTTCCATAGGCGCGCTTTTCTTCTTCAGTAACATGCTGATTTATGCGGCACCTATTTAGCGTTTGCGATCCCCCCGCACTTAATCCCAACTTAAAGCACCGCCAGTCTGATATTCGATGACTCGCGTTTCGAAGAAATTACGTTCTTTTTTCAAGTCGATCATCTCGCTCATCCACGGGAACGGATTCTCTTCTTGTGGGAACAATGCGTCAAGACCAATTTGCTGCGCACGTCGATTTGCGATGAATCGCAAGTAGCCTTTGAACATCGGCGCATTCAGCCCTAACACACCACGCGGCATTGTATCTTCTGCGTAACGATATTCCAACTCTACCGCGCGCAAAAACAACGATTTAATCTCTTCGCGGAATTGCGGCGTCCACAAATGCGGGTTCTCCAGCTTGATCGTATTGATCAAATCGATGCCGAAATTGCAGTGCATCGATTCATCGCGCAGGATGTACTGATATTGTTCCGCCGCGCCCGTCATCTTGTTCTGGCGGCCCAGCGCGAGAATCTGTGTGAAGCCCACGTAGAAGAACAGGCCTTCCATCAGGCAGGCAAACACGATCAGCGAACGCAGCAGGGTCTGGTCGGCCTCTACCGTGCCGGTCTTGAATTCCGGGTTGGTCAGCACGTCGATGAATGGGATCAGGAATTCATCCTTGTCGCGGATTGATGCAACCTCGTGATAGGCATTAAAAATCTCGCCTTCATCCAGGCCCAGTGATTCCACGATGTACTGGTAAGCATGAGTGTGGATCGCTTCTTCGAAAGCCTGGCGCAGCAGATACTGACGGCACTCCGGCGCGGTAATGTGACGGTAAGTACCCAGCACGATATTATTGGCAGCCAGCGAGTCTGCGGTCACGAAAAAACCAAGGTTGCGTTTCACCAAGCGGCGCTCGTCTTCCGACAGACCGTGCGGATTTTTCCACAGTTCGATGTCACGCTGCATGTTGATTTCCTGTGGCATCCAGTGGTTGGCGCAACCAGCCAGATATTTATCCCAGGCCCATTTGTACTTGAATGGAACCAACTGGTTCACATCCGTCTGTCCATTGATGATGCGCTTGTCAGCCACGTTCACGCGACGCTCGGCACCGTCGCCGTTTGCAGCAGCAGAAGCGGCAGCGGTAGCGTTCAATTCGACCTGATGCGCGCGTCCCTGCGAGGCAGTACCCGGAAATGCCGGCTGCGAAGCAGGTTGCGGCGTACGGGGTGCCGGAGCAGCAGTCACTTCATCATCCCATGAAAGCATTTTGTTCCCTTTTCATTTCTCTTGGTTTGTCTAACGATAATGCCAGTTAGTTCAATTATGGTGGTGCATTTCAGCCATTCGATTTGCTCATGCTTAAAAAGCACGGCCAAGAATGGCTGCGCGAAGCCATGTTTTCACGGCTTCGCTTTTCACGTCATTGGCAGGCTTCACATTCTTCAAAGCCCGGATCACCGGGGCGCAGCATGCAGGCTGGCCCGGCCAGCTCTTCCTCCGCTGGCGCCGCCTGAGGAGCCGCCATCATGCCGCTCATGCCGCCATCGGAGGGCACTGCATTGAGTGCGCCAGCCTTGGTGGTGGATTTTTCGCTGTGCGTGGCGCCAATGGTGCGCAGGTAGTAAGTCGTCTTCAAACCGCTCAACCACGCCAGTTTGTACGTCTCGTCCAGCTTCTTGCCGGATGCGCCAGCCATGTAGATGTTGAGCGATTGCGCCTGATCGATCCACTTCTGGCGGCGCGAAGCCGCTTTCACCAGCCAGCTCGGCTCGATTTCGAACGCGGTCTCATACAAGTCGCGCAGGTCTTCCGGAATGCGATCGATCTTGGCCAGGCTGCCGTCGAAATACTTCAGGTCGGCAATCATCACCTCATCCCACAGGCCGCGCGCTTTCAGATCGCGCACCAGATGTTCGTTAATGTCGGTAAATTCACCTGACAGGTTGGATTTCACGTACAGGTTCTGGTAGGTCGGCTCAATACAGGCCGATACACCGATGATGTTGGAAATCGTCGCGGTCGGTGCGATCGCCACGCAGTTGGAATTGCGCATGCCGTAAGTCTTGATACGTGCACGCAACGCATCCCAGTCCATGCTCTCGGAGCTATCCACTTCCAGATAGCCACCACGCTCTTCCGCCAGGAGTTTCAGCGAATCCTGCGGCAGGATGCCTCGATCCCACAGCGAGCCCTCGTAGGAGCTGTAGCGGCCGCGCTCTTCCGCCAGTTCGGTCGACGCCCAGTAGGCGTAGTAGCACACTGCTTCCATGGAACGATCAGCGAACTCCACGGCGGCGTCCGATGCGTAAGGCACGCGCATCATGTGCAGGCAGTCCTGGAAGCCCATGATACCCATGCCGACGGGACGGTGACGCAGGTTGGAGTCACGCGCTTTCTTGACAGCGTAATAGTTAATATCAATCACGTTATCCAGCATGCGCATCGCAGTGCGAATCGTCTTCTGCAACTTTTCATGGTCCAGCTTGCCGTCTTTTATATGAGCCGGCAGATTGACCGAGCCCAGGT
>JAEZLB010000338.1 GCA_023435945.1 Pseudomonadota bacterium
ATGTCTATCGCGTGGACGGCCGCCGGGAAACCGAGTGTTAACAGGGCGGCATAAGTCAGACTGGTTAGCTTGGGCCGGATCATAGGTCACATCGATAGTTCTCCCCTGCAAAAAGCTGCAATGAGGAGATGACAATAGGAAATGACCTGAGTGTAAGGAAAGCCCTTTCGACGCGTCAACAAAAATTGCAATTCTTTTGACGCGTCACAGCTTGCTAACTATTGAAACATTGAAAGAAAAGCGTTAGGAGTTGGCTTAACGGAAATTATTTTTCCATTCCCGCAAGGCGGCGAAAGCTTGAACGGGTTCCGGCGTGTTCAATCTGCCAACATTATGCAAACGTCGCATTATTTGCGTTTGTGCATACCGCAGGAAGGGATTGGTCAGTTTTTCCAAGCCGATAGAGGAGGGAACCGTAGGTATATGCTGGTCGCGCTTGGCCTTTTCGGTCTTGTAACGCTCTGTCAGGGCGGTATTGTCCGGTTCGACTTCCAGGGCGAAACGCAAATTGGACAGCGTGTATTCATGCGCACAATACACGGCCGTTTCGTCCGGCAGGGCTGCCAGCTTTGCAAGGGATTGTGTCATCTGCCGGGGTGTGCCTTCAAACAGGCGGCCGCATCCGGCAGCAAACAGGGTGTCGCCGCAGAACAGCCAGTTCTGTTCTTTTTCCACATAGGCAATATGTCCCTTGGTATGTCCCGGCACATCCAGTACGGAAAAGTGCAAGCCCAGTTCCGGAAGTGTTACGCTGTCGCCCTCTTTAAGGGGATGGGTTACAGTGGGAATGGTGTCGAGGGTGGGGCCATAGACGGGGACGGGGAAATGTTCCAACAACGCCGGAACACCGCCGGCATGGTCAGCATGGTGATGTGTCAGTAAAATAGCGACCAGCGACAAACCATGTTCTTTCAGCGCCGCCAAAATAGGGGCTGCATCGCCTGGATCGACTACTGCCGCCTGCGTGCCATTGTGCAGCAGCCATAAATAATTATCGGCAAAGGCTGGGACCGCTAATACACTGACACGCTTATTGGCTGCTCCAGTTGCCACTTCATTTGCCACCATTGCATGCATCCTTCATTAACAGAAAAACCAATTATAGCCCTCGGGACCTGGCTTGACAGTCCTGCAGGAAGCTATATGCGTGCCTGGGAGCAGATGCGTCTCAATGCATTGACGGCGGATATTTTCGGCTTTAACGCAGTGCAAATCGGCCTGCCGCAAATTAATGCACTGGAGGGTAGCCGCATGCCTAACAAGTGGCTCACCGACACCCTGGTACCGCAGGCGAGCGCTGCTCCCGTCGTGATGGCCCACGATTACATGGATTTGCCTTTTGCGAGCCAAAGCCTGGATCTGGTGGTATTGCCGCATGTGCTGGAATTTGCCCATGAGCCGCATCAGATACTACGTGAAGTGGAGCGCGTGCTGATACCCGAAGGGCAGCTCATCATCTGCGGCTTCAATCCGGCGAGTTTATGGGGAATGTGGCAAAGCGTGGGACGGCTGACCGGCAGCCACTTCCTGCCACAGGATGGTGAATTCATCAGCGTGCCACGGCTGAAAGACTGGCTGAAGTTGCTCAATATGGAAGCCAATCGCGGTTATTTCGGTTGTTATGCGCCACCTTGCAATACCGATAAGTGGCTGAACCGTTTTGCCTTCATGGAAAAAACCGGTGATCGCTGGTGGCCGTACCTCGGTGCTGTCTATGTGGTGCAGGCAATCAAACGCATCAAGGGCATGCGACTCATCGGCCCGGCATGGTCGAGAAAGAGCCTCAAGGCATCGCAGGTCGTGCCCGCTACTAATATGCACAGAAAAAAGTCAGGGAATGGACAAGGTTGAAATATATACAGATGGCGCCTGCAAGGGTAACCCCGGCCCCGGAGGGTGGGGTGCCTGGCTGGTGGCGGGCGAGCATCAGAAAGAATTGTTCGGCGGCGAGCCGAACACGACGAACAACCGCATGGAATTGCGGGCAGTGATCGAAGCGCTGTCGGCATTGAAGCGGCCCTGCGAAATCATCTTGTATACCGATAGCCAGTATGTGCAGAAAGGCATCAGCGAATGGATACATGGCTGGAAAGCGCGCGGCTGGAAGACAGCGGCCAAGGAAGCGGTAAAAAATGCGGACTTATGGCAGGCGCTCGATGCTGCCCAGGCGCGTCACAAGATTGAATGGCGCTGGGTCAAGGGACATGCTGGTCATGTTGGTAACGAAAGAGCCGATTCGCTGGCCAACCGCGGCATAGAAATCAGCCAGCGGCAAGGTACGGCCGCCTCCTGAGCAAGGGCAGCTGGGTTAATATAACGTCTGATTTTCTCCTGCCCATTCGCTGCCCACAATGAAAAACCCCCGAAAAGCGTTATATACCGGTGTCGCCGTACTGGGAATTGCTGCGCTAAGTGCCTTTGCCTGGTATGCACAGCGTTCCGATTCATACTCGCAGCCTGCCGAAATCACTGTTGCGCAAGGCACAACGAACACAAAATCCGGCAGCAATGGAGCAAGCGGAGCTGGCGCTGTGGCAGTGGAAGTGGCCAGGGTCAAGGTGGTGAATCTGCAGGATGACATACGTGCAACGGGTACCCTGCAATCGAACGATGCCGTGATGCTGCGGCCCGAAGTTGCCGGGCGCATCAGCCGCATCAACTTCACCGATGGCCAGCGCGTCAGCAAGGGCCAGTTGCTGCTGGCTTTCGACTCCGCCGTAGCCCGCGCCGAACTGCAGCAGGTGGACGCCGAGTTGCGCATTGCCAAGGCTAACCTGCAGCGCAATACGGAACTGGCGCAACAACGATTCATTGCCGAGCGCGTGCGCGAAGAATCCGCTGCTGCCGTTCAGGTACTGGAAGCCAAGCGGGCGCTGGCACAGGCGCGCCTGGACAAGCTGGAAATCCGCGCACCCTTTGCAGGCATGATGGGCATTGCCAATGTCAGTGTCGGCGATTACGTGAAGGATGGCGTGGATATCGCCCACCTTCAGGATAATTCCCAGGTCAAAGTCGACTTCCGTGTCCCCGAGCGCTTCATAGGTCAGGTGCAGAAAGGTCAGATGCTGGAACTGGCAGTTGATGCCTATCCGCAGGAAATTTTCAAGGCGCGCGTCGATGCCATCGATACTCAGGTAGAAAGCAGTGGCCGTTCGGTGCTGTTGCGTGGACGTATTGCCAATCCCGATTACCGCTTGAAGCCCGGCATGTTCGCTCGCGTGCGCCTGGTACTGGCCGAGCGCGGCGAAGCCCTGATGGTGCCTGAAGAGGCGCTGGTTCCCAATGGCCAGGAAATGGCGGTATGGAAAATTGTTGAAGGCAAGGCCCAGCGTACTCCGATCAAGACCGGCGTGCGCCGTGAAGCGCAGGTTGAAGTGATAGAAGGACTGCAGGCGGATGACCTGGTTGTCACCGCCGGGCAAGTGCGCCTGAACCGCGACGGCATGCCGGTGCGCATACTGAATGCGGGTGAACCGCCCACATCCATGGCGCGCACCTCGGTCGCCGCCAACTGATCGGAGGTTGTATGGGTCTGTCGGATATTTGCATACGCCGCCCGGTTTTTGCGACGGTGATGTCGCTGATCATCATGCTGATCGGTCTGGTCAGTTATCAGAAATTGTCGGTGCGCGAGTATCCGAAGATTGATGAACCTGTCGTTACCGTCACCACGACCTATCCCGGCGCGAGTGCAGAGGTCGTCGAATCGCAAGTCACGAAAATCCTGGAAGATTCGATCGCAGGGATTGATGGCATCGATGTGCTCAGTTCCATTTCGCGTTCCGAACAAAGCCAGATTACCGTGCGTTTCCGGTTGGAGAAAGACCCGGATTCCGGCGCCAACGATGTGCGCGATCGCGTCTCCCGGGTGCGTTCTAAATTGCCGGAGTCGGTCAATGAATCCGTGATCGCCAAGACCGAGGCCGATGCCAGTCCAGTGATGTGGCTATCATTTTCCAGCAACACGCTCTCTTCGCTGGATATTACCGACCTTGCCAACCGTATAGTCAAACCCCGCCTGCAGATGCTGCCGGGGGCGGCGGATGTACGTATCAATGGCGACCGCCAGTATTCAATGCGCATCTGGCTGGACCGGGATCGCCTGGCCGCCTATCAGCTGACCACCGCTGACGTTGAAAATGCCTTGCGCGCACAGAACGTGGAAGTGCCCGCAGGACGCATCGAATCCAGCCAGCGTGAGTTTTCGGTGGTGTCGCAAACCGACCTGGTCAGCGTTGCAGAATTTGAAAACATCGTGGTGCGCCAGGTGGATGGGTATCCGGTGCGCATGCGCGATGTGGCAAGAGTAGAGGTGGCACCTGCTTCCGAAAGATCCAGTGTGCGCTTTAACGGCAAGCAGGCAGTCTCGCTGGGGATCATACGGCAGGCGACCGCCAATCCGCTGGAGCTGGGCGCCTATGTCAAGGCCGAGCTGCCGAAGATTAATGAAGACCTCGCCTCTTATGGCGTGGAAGTCAATATTTCCAATGACACGACGGTATTCATTGAAGAGTCGATCAAATCGGTCTATCAAACCATCATCGAGGCCGTGATCCTGGTGGCGCTGATGGTGTTCGTGTTCCTGCGTTCGGTGCGGGCATCCATCATTCCGCTGGTGACCATTCCGGTTTCGCTGATCGGCGCCTTCGCCATCATGGCGGTGGCAGGATTCACCATCAATACGCTGACGCTGCTTGCGCTGGTGCTGGCGATTGGCCTGGTCGTGGACGATGCGATCGTGGTGCTGGAAAACATTTACCGTCACATCGAAGAAGGCATGAAGCCGGTGCAGGCGGCGCTCAAGGGCGTGAAGGAAATCGGTTTTGCGGTGATTGCGATGACGCTGACGCTGGCTGCGGTGTTTGCGCCCGTGGCTTTCACGCCGGGCCGCACCGGCCGCCTGTTTGCCGAGTTTGCACTGACACTGGCCGGCGCGGTGATCGTATCCGGTTTTGTTGCGCTGACCTTGTCCCCCATGATGTGCTCGGTCTTGCTCAAGCATCAAAATAAGAAACACGGAAAAATCTACATGGCGATCGAGCATGGTCTCGATGGCATTGCCCAGGCCTACCACCGCACCCTGAACTGGGCGTTGTCGGTTCGCTGGGCAGTGGCCTTGCTTTATGTCGCCACCATCGCCGGCATGGTCTGGCTGGGCATGAACATGAAGCGCGAGCTGTCGCCGATCGAGGATCGCGGCATGATCTTTACCTCGATTTCCGCGCCGGAGGGATCATCGCTGGCCTATACCGAAAAGTATGCGCGCCAGGTCGAAGACGCAGTTGCTGATATTCCCGAAATCGATCGCGTGTTTGTGGTTGCCGGTAATCCCACGGTCGAGCGTGGGATTGCATTCTTCCGCACCACGCCCTGGGGAGAGCGTGAACGGAGCACCATAGAGCTGGCGAAAGAATTACAGCCCAAGCTGGCGGCTATTCCCGGTGTGACGGCCTTTGCCAATCCGCCACCCTCACTGGGTCAGTCCTCGCGTGATCGGCCGGTAAGCTTCGTGGTCACGACCACGGCGTCCTATCAGGAGCTGGACGACATGGTTAAAAAGATCATGGCGGAAGCCAGTAAGAATCCGGGCCTCACCAATATCGACAGCGATCTGCGTCTGAACAAGCCACAAATTGCCGTGACCGTCGATCGCGACCGTGCTGCTGACGCCGGCGTGTCGGTCGAGACCGTGGCGCGTACCCTGGAAACCATGCTGGGCGGCCGCAATGTCACGCGCTTCAAGCGCGGCAGCGATCAGTACGACGTGATCGTGCAGATAGAAAAGGAAGAGCGTGGTTCGCCGGATGAGATCAATAACATCTTCGTGCGCAGCAAGGACGATCGCATGATTCCCTTGTCCAGCCTGGTGCAGGTCACGGAAACAGTGGCGCCGCGCGAGCTCAACCACTTTGCGCAACGGCGTGCTGCGATCATTACCGCTGGCTTGACGCCGGAATATTCCCAAGGTGAAGCGCTCGACTTCATGGAAGCCACTGCGCGTCAGGTAATGGAGCCGGGTTTCGCGACCGACCTGTCGGGGTCTGCGCGTGAATTCCGTACTGCCAGTGGCGGTCTGATGGTGACCTTCCTGCTGGCGCTGGCCTTCATTTACCTGGTGCTGGCAGCGCAGTTCGAGAGCTTTGTCGATCCTTTCATCATCATGCTGACCGTGCCTCTGTCGATGGCCGGTGCCTTGCTGGCTCTATATCTGACCGGGGGGACGCTGAATATCTATAGCCAGATCGGCCTAATTACGCTGATAGGCCTGATCACCAAGCACGGTATCCTGATCGTTGAATTCGCCAACCAGTTGCGCGACCAGGGCTATGCCGTCAGGGATGCGGTGGTGGAGTCATGCAGGCTGCGCCTGCGCCCCATCCTGATGACAACCGGCACCATGGTGCTGGGATCCTTGCCGCTGGCGCTGGCGTCCGGTGCCGGTGCGGAATCGCGTTCGCAGATCGGCTGGGTGATCGTGGGAGGCATGTCGCTGGGCACGGTACTCACCCTGTACGTGGTGCCCCCTGTATATGAAATGCTG
>JAEZLB010000069.1 GCA_023435945.1 Pseudomonadota bacterium
CGTATGAACGCATCAATGGGGTGGTTGGAAGCCGTTGTATTAGGGCTTATCCAAGGCCTGACCGAATTTCTCCCTATCTCGTCAAGCGCGCATTTGCGCATCATCGGTTCGTTCCTGCCTTCCGGCGTCGACCCGGGAGCCGCCTTTACCGCGATTACGCAGATCGGTACTGAGCTGGCCGTGCTGATTTATTTTCGCAAGGATATCCTGCGCATCGCACGCTCCTGGTTCAAATCATTGTTCGATGCCACGGAAAGAGATCGCAGCGATGCACGACTGGGCTGGCTGGTTATTGCCGGATCCCTGCCTATAGCGCTGCTAGGTTTGTTATTTCAGGACGCCATTGAGACGTCCCTGCGCAACCTGTATATCACCGCCGTCATGCTGATCGCCTTCGGCATTCTGCTCGGATTTGCAGACCGCTATGGCAAGCGCGAACGCTCACTGGGCCAAATGACCTGGCGTGACGGATTGATATTCGGCTTGGCGCAAGCCATGGCACTCATTCCAGGCGTCTCCCGGTCAGGCGGTACGATTACGGCCGGACTGCTGATGGGGTACAGCCGCGAAGCAGCAGCCCGCTATTCATTCCTTCTTGCCATCCCTGCCGTCCTGGCCTCCGGCTTCTATCAGCTCTACAAAAGCTGGGGTGTAGCAGGCCCTGCCGGACCCGGTGCAACGCTAGTGGCCACAGCCGTTTCTTTCATCGTCGGCTATGGCGTCATCGTGGTATTCCTGCGCATCATCAGCAGCCGTGGTTATTGGCCGTTTGTCTGGTATCGCATCGTCCTCGGACTTGGCGTGATGACGGCGCTCTCACTCGACTACATCGATCCCCATTAATGCCGATTTCCCTCTCTATGGCGTACCTGAAGTGCAAGGCCTTTCCTGACCCGCGGCAAGTACCCCCAGCGGCTGCGCACTCGTGCCTTATGGCGGCTATTCCACGTAGTGCCTGATCTGCACCGCAATCATGATGGTCAGGCATATAGCCAGGATGGTCCACAGCAGTTTATCGAACATTTCAGTGTTTTTTCTATCGGGTTTTCAAAGGAACCGGATAAAGCTCAAGTTCGCCACAATGCAAACGCATGGCATATTTGGCCTGCATCCGGCATGGAAGAACATCGGCTACGTCGCTTTCCTGCAGGAGAACACGCTGCAAAAGGGCTATTTCGATAGAGGAAAACATTGCCCTTTTACCTCTATGCCCGTATCAGCATTCCTGTAGAAATATTCATGATTGCGTCTATCGAAGTGTTCTTCGATAACCTCATCATTGGCGATGATGATTACAGCTTCGCTGACATCCTTGGGAAAAGCGCTACGGGCATGCCTGGTTGTGCCGCCTTCTTCAACAGCGTATTTGAAATAGCGCGGCTCAAGATCGATGTCGATCCGGATGTAGTAAGGCTTACTCGCCTTACCCTGAGTGGAATTTTCAGTGACCGCACAACGAAGACGGTAATCTTCTGCTTTTGCCTGGGAAAAGGTAAGGGCAAGAAGCAAGGGGACGATGAATAGTCGCAACATGATTCCCAGATAAAACCACTTATCAAAATTTATCCATAAGAGGCCGCTCTAAGGAAATCTAATTAACCGTCATCCGCCTCCAGGGTTTCGGAATCGTTCTGCATGACAGGGTCCGGTTTGCGGAATGCCAGTACTTTATCGATACGCAGGCCATCGAGGTCCACGATTTCAAAGGTCCACTTGTCCCAGTCGCAACGGTCACCGGTTTGCGGGATTTTGCCCAGCAACAGCAGTATCATGCCGCTCAAGGTGTTGTAGCGGCCCCGTTCCTCTTCAGGCACCTGCACGATGCTCAGCATGTCCTTGAGTTCCGGAATCGGGATCAAGCCATCCAGCAGCCAGGAACCGTCTTCGCGCTGCACCGCCCACGCTTCTTCTTCATGCTCAGGCTTGAACTCGCCCGTAATCGCTTCCAGCACATCCTGCAAGGTCACAATACCCTGCACTTCGCCATACTCGTCCACGATGATGGCCATCTGCACACCCGAATTCTTGAATTCTTCCAGCAATTCCATGCCGGTCAGCGATTCCGGTACAAAGACCGCCGGTTGCAGATTGTCATGCAGGCTGGGTTGTTCGCCCCGCAGCGCTTGCGCCAGCATCTGCCGCGCATTGGCAATGCCCAGCACCTTGTCCCAGCCCCCTTCGACCACCGGGAAACGCGAATGCTGCGTCATTTCAAAGCGCTCCTGGTTTTCTTCCCAGCTCAGGGAGGCATCGAAGTAGGCCACTTCACTGCGCGGCACCATGAGCGAACTGATCTGGCGATCATCCAGGCGGAACACGTTGCGCATCATCTGGTGTTCCTGCTGCTCGATAATGCCGGCTTCCGACCCTTCTTCCAGCATCAGGTTGAATTCTTCCACCGTCATGGTCTGGCGTTCGGTGTTCTTGACCCCGAAGAGCTTGAGCACCAGTTGCGTCGAGCCTGACAGCAGCGCCACAAACGGCTTGGCCAGGGCAGCCAGGATCAGCATGGGGCGTGCCACCAGCTTGGCCAGCGGTTCCGGGCTCAGTTGCCCCAGGCGCTTGGGCACCAGTTCCCCCAGCACGATGGAGAAATACGTAATGGAAATGACAACCAGGCCGGTGGCAAGATAACCGGAATAGGACGCGTCAACGCCGATGGATTGCAGCCAGAGACTGAAGGGACCTGCCAGCGTGGCTTCACCGACGATACCGTTGAGCACGCCGATGGAAGTAATGCCAATCTGTATGGTAGAGAGGAACTTGTTCGGGTCATTCCCCAGGTCCAGCGCCGCTTTCGCCGCGCTGTCGCCTTCATCGGCCAGCTTTTGCAAGCGCGCCTTGCGCGCCGTGACCAGGGCAATTTCAGACATGGCAAAAATGCCATTTAGAATAATGAGACCGAA
>JAEZLB010000204.1 GCA_023435945.1 Pseudomonadota bacterium
GAACGGACCAGCCGCGGCCTGCGCATCCTCAGCCGGGCCAATGCGGCCTTGACGCAGTTCGATAACGAGGAAGAGCTGCTGCATGAAATCTGCCAGGTGGCGCTGGAAGGCGGTGACTACCGGGCAGCGTGGGTCGGTATTGCCCAGGATGACGATGCGCATTCGATTGTTGTGCGGGCCTGGGCAGGGGACGAAGGAGTTGGGCGTTATATCGAAAAGCTGGCGTTGAGCTGGTCAGATGAGACACCGCTAGGACGAGGCCCGTCCGGGAGGGCGATACGTGAAGGCCGGCCCATTATCTTCACCGATACGTTGTGCGACCCTGCATTTGCGCCATGGCGTAGCGAAGCAGAGAAAAGCCAGTACCTGAGCGGTGTATGCCTTCCCTTGCGGAACAAAAAAGGCAACCTGGGTGTGCTGGTACTGGTCAATTACGGCAAGCGCACCATCACCGATGACGAAATTCTCCTGTTGCAGGAACTGGCGGAAAACCTGAGTTTTGGTCTTGTGCATGCTCGCGCGCAGAGGCGGCGGCGCCACATAGAAAGCGCTGTGGTGAAGGTGGCTGCTTCCATTTCTACAGTTTCGGGCAATGAATTCTTCCAGAAGCTGGCAGGCAGCATGGCTGAAGCGATTGGCGCCGAAGGTGCTTTCCTGTCCCGCCTGATTCCCGATGCAGATCCGCTGGCCGCCCGTATCCTTGTAGGAGCGATTGATGGCAGGACTCTGGATGAGATGCATTACGGGCTGCAGCATAGTCCTTGCGAAACCATACTGGAGCACGGAGCCTACATCATTGAAACGGGACTGATGGAACGTTATCCTGGACTGGCTACCATCATGCCGCCGGACATGCGATCTTTTGCGGGACAACGGCTGGAGGGTGCCAATGGCCAGGCACTCGGCACCTTGTTCATGGTGTCCCGTAAAAGAATAGATCAGCCTGAGCTGGTTGCATCCATGCTCCAGATATTTGCGGCACGTGCCGCAGCCGAACTGGAGCGGCAGGAAAAGGAAGCGCATATCCATTATCAAGCCTCCCTGCTCGACAAGGCACGCGATGCCATCGTAGTGAGGGACATGGAAGGCCGCATTCTTTTCTGGAACAAGGGTGCGGAATATCTGTACGGCTGGAGCAAGGAAGAGGCGGTAGGGCGTAATGAAGCGGAACTGTTCGGCGAGAATCCGGCGCTATTGAAGCGTATCGTTGATCAGGTGCTTAGCAGCGGTGCCTGGAATGGTGAACAGACCAAGCGCCACCGTAACGGTAATATGGTCATCGTGGACGGGCGCTGGACGCTTGCCAGCGATGAGCAGGGAAAGCCGCAATCCATTTTTTCCATTCACACCGATATCAGTAGTCGCAAGGCGGCAGAGCATGAGATCCAGCGCCTTGCGTTTTTCGATCAGCTCACCGGCCTGCCGAACCGTCAGATGCTGCGCGATCGCCTGCTGCAGGCCGTATGCAATAGCGCACGCATGCAGCAGCGGGGAGCGCTGATGTTCCTCGACCTGGATAATTTCAAGGAACTGAACGACATCTATGGACATGCGCGCGGTGACCAGTTGCTGCAATGCGTGGCGCATCGCCTGAGCCAGAATGTCAGCAGCAGCGACATGGTTGCCCGGCTGGGAGGCGATGAGTTTGTCTTGGTAGTCGAGGAATTAAGTCCTGACATGGCCCAGGCCGCCAAGCAGGCTGAGAGGGTGGCGGAAAGGATCAGGGCTGCACTGAATCAGCCTTTCGAAATGGAAGGATGCCTGCATGTGAGTACGCCCAGCATAGGGGTGGTGCTGTTCGATGGCAGCACGGATGATATCGATGAACTGTTGAAATTCGCAGACCTGGCGATGTATAAGGCCAAGTCGGCAGGGCGCAATGCCATTCGGTTCTATGACCCGGACATGCAGGCGGCAGTGATTTCCAGAGCCGCACTGGAAGCAGATTTGCGTGAAAGCGTGGAGAAAGACCTGTTCACGCTGGTGTACCAACCGCAGGTGGATAGCGACTATCGCCTGATCGGCGTGGAGGCGCTGATACGCTGGCAGCATCCGCAACGCATGAACGTGCCTCCGTCGGTTTTTATTCCGCTGGCGGAAGAGACCCACCTGATCCTGGAGCTGGGCCGGCTGGTACTCAAGCGTGCCTGCATGCAGTTGATGCATTGGGCGCAGCATCCGCTTGCCGCCAATCTGAGCCTTGCCGTCAATATCAGTGCGCGCCAGTTTCGCCACCCGGCATTCGTTCATGATGTCATTACCATGACGAAGCAGTATGGTGTGAATCCTGCCAGGCTCAAGCTGGAGCTGACAGAGAGCATACTGGTGGATGACATGGGTGAAACGGCATCGAAGATGGCCGAGCTGCAAAGCCATGGCATAGGCTTTTCGCTGGACGATTTCGGTACCGGTTATTCATCGTTGTCGTACCTGCATCGCCTGCCCCTGGAACAACTCAAAATCGATCGCAGCTTCATTGCTGAAGTGCCCGGTAACGGGAATGACATTTCCATCATCGAAGCCATTATCGCCCTGGGCCGAAAGCTGGGGTTGCAAGTGATTGCCGAAGGCGTGGAGACCGAAGAGCAGCGTAATTTCCTGTGTCATATCGGTTGTCATGCTTATCAGGGCTATCTGATCGCCCAACCGATGAGCGATACGGATTTCAGCGCCTTCCTGGAAAATGGATTGACCAGCAATGCTTGCTGCATAAAACTGCCCTGAACCATTT
>JAEZLB010000288.1 GCA_023435945.1 Pseudomonadota bacterium
GCAGGGGCTGCGGTCCTAATCACGATCACGTGCTGCTTGACTTGCGTCATATCGGTGCCGATACCATCCGCAAGCGTTTGCCGTCCATCCTGGAAATCGGCATCAAGTTCGCCAATGTGGATGCCACCAAGGAACCCATCCCTGTAGTGCCGACCATTCATTATCAGATGGGCGGGATACCCACGAATATCAATGGCCAGGTGGTCGCGCCCAGGAATGGTGATCCGATGCACGTGGTCAATGGCATGTATGCCATTGGTGAATGTGCATGCGTCTCGGTGCACGGGGCCAATCGCCTGGGCACCAATTCGCTGCTGGATCTGGTGGTGTTTGGCCGGGCAGCCGGCAATCATATTGTCGCCAGCCATCTGGAGCGCAACAGCCATAAGCCCTTGCCTTCGGATGCCGCTGACGCAGCGCTGGAACGCATGGACAGACTGGAAAACAGCACGGGTTCTGAGCGAGTGCAAGATGTTGCCAGCGCGATCCGCAATACCATGCAGCGTTACTGTGGCGTGTTCCGTACTGATGAACTCCTGCAAACCGGTGTCCAGAAGATCCTTGAGCTGGATGAGCGCCGCAAGCACGTTGCTTTCCGGGATAAGTCAAAGGTGTTCAATATGGCCCGCGTCGAGGCGCTGGAGCTGGATAACATGATTGAAACCGCCAAGGCGACCATGATTTCGGCGTCCGCCCGCAAGGAGTCGCGTGGGGCGCATGCACATCGTGACTTCGAGTCCCGCGATGATGAAAACTGGATGAAGCACACACTGTGGTTTTCGGAAGGTAATCGGCTTGATTACAAGCCGGTGCGGACCCAGCCTTTGACTGTGGAAACCTTCAAGCCCAAACCTCGTACGTTTTAAACAAAAAGCGGGGAAGAGTAAAATTACTCGCTCCGTCTTCGGATATCAAAACTATGCCGCGCACCGTTTCATTCAAAATTTATCGTTATGATCCGGATAAGGACGAAAAGCCTTACATGCAGGATCTGACCGTCGAACTACAGGACACCGACAAGATGCTGCTTGATGCGCTGCAGCGCATCAAGTCCGAGGTTGATGATTCGCTGTCGCTGCGCCGCTCCTGCCGCGAGGGCGTCTGCGGTTCGGATGCCATGAATATCAATGGCAAGAATCGTCTGGCTTGCACCACTAACCTGAACGAGTTGACCCAACCCATTGTGCTGAAGCCCTTGCCGGGTCTGCCGGTGATCCGCGACCTGATCGTGGACATGACGCAGTTCTTCAAGCAGTATCATTCCATCAGGCCCTATCTGGTCAACGAAACGCCTCCGCCGGAGAAGGAAAGGCTGCAGTCGCCGGAAGAGCGAGAAGAGCTTGATGGCTTGTACGAGTGTATTCTTTGCGCCTGTTGTTCGACTGCCTGCCCTTCATACTGGTGGAATCCCGACAAGTTTGTCGGCCCTGCAGGACTGCTTCAGGCTTATCGCTTCATTGTCGATAGCCGCGACCAGGCAACTGGCGAGCGCCTTGACAATCTGGAGGATCCTTATCGCCTGTTCCGCTGCCGTTCCATCATGAATTGTACGGATGTGTGCCCTAAAGGTTTAAATCCAAACGAGGCAATTGGCAAAATTAAGGATTTATTAGTTCGTCGCGCAGTATAATGCGGCCTGAATTGGGCGGATGCGTCATTGGTCCGCCCCATTTTTTTAAAAGGCTGGCGCATGTCGTGCCAGTGCCTTGAAAAGGGGAAGAGAAAGGCAATGGCCATTACCCATCAAGCCGACCCGGTGAAACGTACCCGATTGCGGTGGCGCAGTCGCCGAGGCTTGCTGGAAAATGATTTGCTGCTCACGCGATTTCTTGATCAACACGAAACTGAGTTGACTGATGTCGAAGTGGACGCGTTGACGCGTTTGCTGAATTTATCGGATAACGACTTGATGGATTTGCTGCTGGAACGCAAGGAACCGGAAGGGGAAATTGACTTGCCGCATGTTCACGCTTTGTTGGTCAGGCTTCGCTGTATCTAATGGCCAGCCTTATTGCGAAAGCATTGTAATATCCAGTCACCGTTAAGTAGAAGGAAGAGCCATGACTACAACTAATTCAAAAGCAACGCTATCATTTTCCGATGGCACTCCCTCGGTGGAATTACCGGTATACAAGGGTTCGATTGGTCCAGACGTCGTAGATATCCGCAAGCTCTATGGCGCAACGGGTAAATTTACGTTCGATCCAGGCTTTATGGCGACGGCGTCCTGTAATTCGACCATTACCTACATCGATGGCGATAAAGGCGAGTTGCTGTATCGTGGTTATCCTATTGAGCAATTAGCCCAGCATTACGACTTCCTGGATACCTGCCACTTGCTGTTGAAAGGTGAGTTGCCGAATGAAACGGAGAAGGAAAACTTCGTCGGTCTGATCAGAAAGCACAGCGCGGTTCATGAGCAGATGCAGTTCTTCTTCCGCGGTTTCCGTCGTGATGCGCACCCGATGTCGGTACTTGTGGGTACGGTCGGCGCACTGTCCTCTTTCTATCATGACGCACTGGATATCAGCGATCCTGAGCATCGCGAATATTCCGCGATCCGCCTGGTCGCGAAGATGCCAACACTGGTTGCAATGGCATACAAATACTCCGTAGGTCAGCCATTCGTGTATCCACGTAATGATCTGTCCTACAGCGAGAACTTCATGCGCATGATGTTCTCGACCCCCGCGGAAGACTACAAAGTTAGCCCGACGCTAGTACGCGCCCTGGATCGTATTTTGATCCTGCATGCTGATCACGAACAAAATGCGTCGACTTCGACCGTGCGTCTGGCTGGCTCCTCTGGTGCTAACCCATTCGCTTGTATCGCTGCCGGTATCGCTTGCTTGTGGGGGCCGGCGCACGGCGGTGCCAACGAGGCTGCACTGAACATGCTGCGTGAAATCGGTTCGGTAGATCGTATCGGCGAATTCGTGAAGAAAGCGAAAGACAAAGACTCCGGCTTCAAGCTGATGGGCTTCGGTCACCGCGTCTACAAAAACTACGATCCACGTGCAAAACTGATGCGAGAAACCTGCCACGAGGTATTGGCAGAACTGGGCCTGGAGAACGATCCGCTGTTCAAACTGGCCATGGCACTGGAAAAAGTGGCGCTGGAAGACGATTATTTCGTCCAGCGCAAACTATATCCGAATGTCGATTACTACTCCGGTATCGTTCAATCTGCCTTGGGCATCCCGGTCTCGCTGTTCACCGGTATCTTTGCACTGGCACGTACCGTGGGCTGGATTGCACAATGGAACGAAATGATTTCCGATCCGGATCAGAAAATCGGCCGTCCTCGCCAGCTCTACGTCGGCGAACCGCGTCGCGACGTGCCAGCAGTGCGTCGTTAAACATTCCCGCTTAATCTCACCCCAGAAAAGTGCAAGACCTAGGTCTTGCACTTTTTGTTTTTGGATCCCTCATCAGGATTCCCATCATCCGGCGACAAGGATTTAGGTTTCTCTTTGTTAAGCAGAACTCAACTTGAGCGCCATCTTTCTACTAAAGTCGAAATATTCTCACATTGTCATAGCCATTCGTTTCACCAGAATGGAACGGCTATGCTATGCTGTGTTCCAACATAACAGCACAGGAATTTTTTCGTCCAGACAGCGATCCTTCCCCCCACTACTTGATATGCAATCCGCTAATCGGTCAGGCCGTGTCGCGGAAGGTTGTTTTAACCCGCTAATCTCGCGAAACGCGAAGAAAGGTGAGCAAGCATGATGCAGCAGTTTCTCTCCAACTCGTATCTGTTTGGAGGCAACGCCCCCTATGTCGAGGAGCTTTACGAAGCTTATCTCGATAACCCTGGTTCAGTCCCGGAAAACTGGCGTGCGTATTTCGACGCCATGCAAAATGTGCCCGCAGTTGATGGCACTCTTCGTCCCGATGTCGTGCATTCCACGGTCATCGCGTCTTTTGCGGAGCGTGCCAAGCACGGTCCGATACGTCAGGTAATCTCCTCCGACGATCCCGAAATGGGACGCAAACGGGTAGCGGTTCAGCAACTGATTGCTGCCTATCGTTTTCTCGGTAATAACTGGGCGAACGTCAATCCCCTGATGCTCCATGACCGTCCCAGCATCCCTGAGCTGGATCTGTCTTTTTACGGCTTCAGTGACGCGGACCTCGACACCGTCTTCAACATCAACAATACCTACTTCGGTTCTGAAACAGCGACGCTCCGTGATCTGCAGCAAGCTCTGCGCGACACCTATTGCCGCACTATTGGTCCTGAATTCATGTATATCAGCGATCCAGCGCAGAAGCGCTGGATGCAGGAGCGTCTGGAGTCTACGCGTTCCACGCCTAATTTCAGCGCAGAAAAGAAAAGACATATTCTTGAGCGACTGACGGCGGCGGAAGGGTTGGAGCGTTATCTGCACACCAAATACGTGGGGCAGAAACGCTTCTCCCTGGAAGGCGGTGAGAGCTTCATTGCCGCGTTGGACGAGCTGATCAGGCGATCCGGTGAAAAAGGCGTGCAGGAAATCGTGATCGGTATGGCCCACCGTGGTCGACTGAACGTGCTGGTCAATACACTAGGCAAGATGCCCAAGGACCTGTTCGCGGAATTCGAAGGTCACCATGCGGACAATCTGCCGGCGGGCGACGTGAAATACCATCAGGGTTTCTCCGCCGATGTGTCGACGCCGGGAGGTCCTGTGCATCTCTCGCTGGCATTCAACCCGTCCCATCTGGAAATCGTCAACCCGGTGGTGGAGGGC
>JAEZLB010000289.1 GCA_023435945.1 Pseudomonadota bacterium
GGCCGGAGGAGTCGACCTCGTGGTAGCTGCCGTAGTGGAGGCGCACCTTGACGTCGACGACCGGGTAGCCGGCGAGCACGCCGCGGCTCATCGCCTCGCGGATGCCCTTCTCGATCGAAGGGATGAACTCCTTCGGGATGATGCCGCCGACGACATCGTTCTCGAAGAGGAAGCCCGCGCCGCGCTCGGCCGGCTCCATGTCGATGACGACGTGACCGAACTGGCCGTGACCGCCGCTCTGGCGGACGAAGCGGCCCTCGACGTCCTTCACGGGGCGGACCACCGACTCGCGGTAGGCGACCTCGGGCTTGCCCACGTTGGCGTCGACCTTGAACTCGCGCTTGAGGCGGTCGACGATGATCTCGAGGTGCAGCTCGCCCATGCCGGCGATGATCGTCTGCCCCGTCTCCTCGTTGGTGTACGTGCGGAAGGACGGGTCCTCGTAGGCGAGCTTCTGCAGGCTGCCGCCAAGCTTGTCGAGATCGACCTTGGTCTTCGGCTCGATCGCGATCGAGATCACCGGGTCGGGGAACTCCATCTTCTCGAGGAGGACGGGGTGCTTGTCGTCGCAGAGCGTGTCGCCCGTGCGCGTGTCGCGCAGGCCGACGGCGGCGTAGATGTTCCCCGCGTAGCAGACGTCGATCTCCTCGCGCTTGTTGGCGTGCATGCGGAGGATGCGGCCGAAGCGCTCGCGCTTGCCGCGCGTGGAGTTCATCACGGCCTGGCCGCTCTTCGTCGTGCCCGAGTAGACGCGGAAGAACGTGAGGTTGCCGAACGGGTCGTTCATCACCTTGAACGCGAGCGCGGCGAACGGCTCGTCGTCGGCGGCGTTGCGCTTGACGACCTTGTCCTTCTTGTTCGGGTCATGGCCCTCGATCGCGGGGATGTCGAGCGGCGACGGCAGCAGGTTCACCACCGTGTCGAGGAGCATCTGCACGCCCTTGTTCTTGAAGGCCGACCCGCAGAGGACGGGGACGAACTTGAAGGAGAGCGTGCCGGCGCGGAGGCCTTCGTAGATCTCGGCGTCCGTGATCGAGGCCGTGTCGCCGGCGATGAACTTCTCCATCACCTTGTCGCTGGCGTCGGCCGCGGCCTCGAGCAGGCCCTCGCGGAGCTCCTCGCAGCGGGCCTTGATGTCCTCGGGGATGGGCTGCCAGTCGAACTTCTGCCCCTTCGACTCCTCGTCGAAGATGGCCGCCTGCATCTTGATGAGGTCGACCACGCCGCGGAACTGATCTTCCTGCCCGACCGGGTAGTAGACCGCCACCGGCGTGACGCCGAGCCGCTCCTTGATGGAGTCGAGGCACATCTCGAAGTCGGCCCCGACCTTGTCCATCTTGTTGACGAAGGCGATGCGGGGGACGTGGTACTTGTCCGCCTGGCGCCACACCGTCTCGGTCTGGGGCTCCACGCCGGCCACGCCGTCGAACACCGCCACGGCACCGTCGAGCACGCGCAGCGAGCGCTCCACCTCGACGGTGAAGTCGACGTGGCCGGGGGTGTCGATGATGTTGATCGTGTGCTTGTCCCACTCGCAGGTCGTCGCGGCGGACGTGATGGTGATGCCGCGCTCCTGCTCCTGCTCCATCCAGTCCATCGTGGCGGCACCCTCGTGGGTCTCGCAGATCTTGTAGGTCTTGCCGGTGTAGTAGAGGATCCGCTCCGTGGTGGTGGTCTTGCCGGCATCGATGTGGGCCATGATGCCGATGTTGCGGGTCCGGTCGAGCGGATACTGAGCCATCGTTCGTCTCGTCGAGGTAGTGGGTGGGGGTTCGGGAGGAGGGGTCGCCCGGGCGCGTGCCCGTCAGCTCACCAGCGGTAGTGGGCGAAGGCCTTGTTGGACTCGGCCATCTTGTGCATGTCGTCCTTGCGCTTCATCGAGGCGCCGACGCCGTTGCTGGCGTCCAGCAGCTCGTTGGCCAGGCGCTCGGCCATCGTGCGCTCGCGGCGCTGGCGGGAGTACCCGATGAGCCAACGGATGGCGAGGGTGTTCGCGCGACGGGGGCGCACCTCGACGGGGACCTGGTAGGTCGCACCACCGACGCGGCGGCTCTTCACCTCGAGCTGGGGCTTCACGTTGTCCACCGCGCGCTTGAGCGTGGCGATCGGCTCGGTGCCGGTCTTGGCCTCGATCATGTCGAGCGCCTCGTAGACGATCCGCTCGGCGGTGGAGCGCTTGCCGCGCTGGAGGATCTTGTTGACGATCTGCGTCACCAGCACCGACCGGTAGATCGGGTCGGGCAGCAGTTCACGGCGCGGGGCGGGACCCTTGCGTGGCATGTCAGGACTCCTTCTTGGCGCCGTAACGGGAGCGGGCCTGCTTGCGGCCGCGCACACCGGAGGTGTCGAGCGTGCCGCGGATGATCTTGTAGCGGACACCCGGCAGGTCCTTCACACGACCGCCGCGCACGAGCACGATGCTGTGCTCCTGCAGGTTGTGGTCCTCACCGGGGATGTAGGCCGTGACCTCGATGCCGGTGGAGAGGCGCACACGAGCGACCTTCCGCAGGGCCGAGTTCGGCTTCTTGGGGGTGGTGGTGAACACGCGAGTGCAGGTGCCGCGCCGCTGGGGTGCGCCCTTCAGCGCCGGGGTGAACTCCTTGCGGCGCTTGTTCTGGCGGCCCTTGCGGACCAGCTGCTCGATCGTGGGCACAGTGGAACCTCTGTACTTCTGTAGCTCGGGAGATCTTCGGGGGCCGGTGCACGACCCGGCGACGGCGGATCGTGGTGGTGCGGCGCGAGAGACGCGGCCGACGGCCGAGGGGACATCCTAGGGGTGGCCCCGAATCGGTGGCAAACAGCCGTTCTGGTGGAGCGGCCGCTCACGAGTTGGTGCGGTGGGTGGTGGTGTCGGTGCGCGTGACGGGCGGGCCCCGGCCGGGCGCCCCGGCCGGTGAGCTCGGGGCCCCCGGGGGGCC
>JAEZLB010000343.1 GCA_023435945.1 Pseudomonadota bacterium
GTGTAGATCTTGTCGAACAATCCGCCGTCAATGAAGTGCACTTTCTGCGCTTCAGAGAGCGATCCGAAATATTTCGATACCGGGAACAGTTCGATAGGCTTCAGGTTGTGTGCGTATTTTTTCAGCACGGTCTCGGAACGTGGACGGAGATTGTGTTTCGCTGCGATTTCCTGGCCTTCTTCCGAATACAGGAAGTCCAGGTAAGCCTTGGCCTCGGCAGCGGTACCTTTCTTGTTCACAGTACGCTCCACGATGGCAACCGGATTTTCAGCGATGATGCTGACCGACGGGTGAACCGCATCCACTTTGCCTTTGCCGAACTCGCCCTCGACGGAAACCACTTCCGATTCAAACGTCACCAGAACATCGCCGATGTTGCGTTGCAGGAAGACGCCGGTTGCATCGCGGCCACCCCGTGCCAGCACGGGTACATTCTTGTACAGCTTGCTCACGAATTCTTCAGCATCCTTGTCGGTACCTCCCTTGGCGCGTACATAACCCCAGGCAGCCAGATACGCCATGCGGCCATTGCCACCGGTTTTCGGATTCACGACAACCACCTGCACGCCGGGCTTGATCAGATCGTCCCAGTCCTTGATGCCCTTGGGATTGCCGTTGCGCACCAGGAACAGCATGGTGGACGTGGTCGGCGCGGCATTGTGCGGGAACTGCTTGGCCCAATCCTTGGATACAACGCCACGTGAAGCCAGGAATTCGATATCGGTGGTGGTGTTCATGGTTACCACGTCAGCATCCAGGCCGTCTGCCACGGCACGCGCCTGCGCGCTGGAACCGGCATGCGACTGGTCGATCTTGATGTCCTTGCCGGTGGTTTTCTTGTAGTGGGCGACGAAGGCAGTGTTGTAGTCCTTGTAGAACTCACGTGCCACGTCATACGAAACGTTCAACAAAGAAACCTGAGCCGAAGCCAGGGAACTGGCTGCCAGCAACAAGGTGGCCAGCGAAACGCGCAATGCTGTCTTCATAACAATGCTCCATTTATAAGAAAAGAGGGCGGAATTATGGCCCTTATAGATTAAAAAACAAAAACCTTTTTGAAACCGTTTTCCTTGCCTTATCGCTCCGAAAAGCTCAAAGCCGGCTTTCATTGCCGGCTTGAAACCATCTGCTGCAGGCGCCAGAAATTCTCGTGCCAGCGCTTATCGGCGGGTAAAGATCTGATCGAATACCGCGCCATCTGCAAAGTGATCACGTGAAGCCTTCTCCCAGCCGCCGAAAGCGTCGTCGATCCTGAACAGCGGCAGGTTCGGGAATTTTGATTCGAACTTGGCCTTGGCCTTGGGGGTGATCGGGCGATAGAAATGCTTGCCGGCGATTTCCTGGCCTTCATCCGAGTACAGATATTCCAGGTAGGCCTGCGCCACGGCGCGTGTGCCCCGCTTGTCCACGGTACGATCCACCACCGTCACGGCCGGCTCGGCCAGGATGCTCAACGAGGGATAGATGATATCGAACTTGGTGCCGAACTCCTTTTCCAGCAAGTGCGCTTCGTTTTCCCACGAAATAAACACGTCGCCGAGATTGCGGTTGGCGAAGGTAATCGATGAGCCGCGCGCGCCCGTATCGAGCACCGGCACATTCTTGTAGAGGGCGGCGACGAATTCACGCGCCTTGGCCTCGCTGCCGTATTTGCGTTTTGCGAACTCCCAGGCGGCCAGGTAATTCCAGCGGGCGCCGCCGGAAGTCTTGGGATTAGGCGTAATCACGGACACGCCCGGCTTGACCAGATCATCCCAGTCCTTGATACCCTTGGGGTTACCCTGGCGAACCACCAGTACGATAGTCGACGTGTAAGGCGAGGAATTGTGCGGCAGGCGTTTTTGCCAGTCTTTGGGAATCCAGTTGCCATTCTTGTGCAGCGCATCGGTATCACCCGCCAAGGCCAACGTCGCAACGTCAGCTTCCAGCCCGTCGATAATGGAACGTGCCTGCTTGCCGGAGCCGCCGTGCGATTGCTTGATCGTTACCTCCTGGCCGGTCTTCGCTTTCCACTGCTTGGCGAACGCATTGTTATATTCCACGTAAAGCTCGCGGGTCGGATCGTAGGAAACGTTGAGCAGCGTAACGGGGGCGGGCTGGGCCACCGCAGCTTGTGTGGACAAGACAAGGCCCAGTGCAGCCAGGCTTTTAACAAAATTGCGGCGGGTGGTCATGGCAGGGGCCTTTTTCTTGTAATCAATATTTGTTATTCAGTGTGCGTAGTTTGCCCCACCCCCTTAATAACTCAAACGAATATAAATTAATTTATAAATTACCTTTTGTAATTTGGAGATCCCGAAAGGTGGGATTCCATCAGGCAATGATGACTGGCATACTGGCCGCTTTTTTCTCGGAAGCGCGTTATGAATGACAAGGAAATCGACATGGCCGCGACGCTGGCTGAGTTACGCTGCCTGGATGATCCCGAAGCGCAAAAGCACCTGCGCCTGAAAATGGAAATTGCCATTGCTCGCCTGCTCATGAAAATCCATGGCGATGAAGTCAATGATGCGCAGGCACGGGAAGCGCTGGCAGCAATATTAACGAAGTGGCAAGGCGCCACCCCGGAAGACATACGCGAAGCGCATGAGGATGTCGAAGCAACGCTGGCGCAGAAACAGAAATCCACGCTGGGCCTGCACTGATGCTTAAAGCCGGAAATTAAGGCAGGAAGCTGGTCTCCTCCTGCCTGATTACCTGCCCTCTCCGGATTTCCCACTTCCCGGATCTGTTTTCAGGCTTCGGTTCGCCCCATAGACCATATCCACCAGCGGTACAGGCACACTGGCAGCAACGGCAGCACTGCCCTCCCCTCCTTTCATTGCCCAGCCCTTGTTTCCCTATTGGTGCGAGCGGGCATGGCGCAACACCAGTTGCTCCAGCATCAGGCGCGCCGAGGCAATATTGGTGGCACAGGGGATGTTATGCACATCGCAGGCGCGCACCAGGGCATTGATATCGGGTTCATGCGGTTGTGGCGTCATGGGGTCGCGCAGGAAAATCACGCAATCAATCTTGCCTTCCGCCAGCTCGGCGCCTATCTGCAGATCGCCCCCTGCCGGGCCCGACAACTTGCACTCAATCATCAGGCCTACTTCGTCATGTAAGCGTTGGCCCGTGGTGCCCGTGGCCACCAGCACGCATTGCTGCAGCAGGTCGGTATAGTCGGCAGCGAGTTCGACCATGTCGTCTTTTTTATGATCGTGGGCAATCAGCGCGATACGTTTTTTTTGCATGGCAGTACACCCAGGTTTATTTCCATCGCATCCGCAACATTGGAAGCACAAAGGATCAGTATCCCGATGGAGCCTGCGCTCAGTAATGAGTTCCCTGCAAAGCTGCCTGCTCAATCGGACGATTCAGCTGCATGCTGCATTAGTACACACGTTCACTCAGTACGGCCTGGACCCACCCGGGGATTGGCCATGCCGCCCCCGCCAATTTTCCAGATACTCTTCAAACTGAAGCGCGGGCAGGGGTTGCGAAAAGAGATATCCCTGGTAGATGTAGCATCCCTGTTCGGCCAGGAAATTGCGCTGCTCCTCCATCTCCACGCCCTCGGCAATAACGGACAGGCCCAGGGTTTGGCCCAGTGCGACGATGGTACGGGCAATGGCGGCATCGTTAGGGTCGGTGAGCACATCACGCACGAAAGACTGGTCTATCTTTAGCTGATCCAGCGGCAAGCGCTTCAGGTAGGACAGCGATGAATAGCCGGTGCCGAAATCGTCCAGCGAAAATCCCAGGCCGATTTCTTTCAGGGTACCCATCTTGGCAATGGTGTCCTCCATGTCATCCACCAGCAGGCTTTCCGTCAATTCCAGTTTCAGGCAATGCGGATCGGCACCCGCTTCTTCCAGTGCTTCCAGCACGTGGTTGACAAAATCGGGATGGTGGAACTGGCGCACGCTGACATTCACAGCCACCGTCAGGCCGGCGGTTTGAGGATGCCGGTTCCAAACTGCCAGCTGACGACAGGCGTTTTCCAGTACCCATCGGCCCAGGTGCAGGATAAGTCCCGTGTCTTCGGCCAGCGGAATGAACTGGGAGGGGGGCACGGAACCGCGGCTGGCGCTATGCCAGCGCACCAGCGCTTCCGTGCCGGATATGCGGCCTTGGTTATCGACCTGGGGCTGGTAATAGAGGATGAATTCGTCTTGCCGCAAGCCACGCCGGAAGTCCGCTTCCAGTGTGGCGCGCGCACTGGCTGCCGCTTGCATATCCGGATCGAAGAAACGCAGGGTGTTACGTCCCGCTGCCTTGGCTTGGTACATGGCCAGTTCGGCACGCTTGAACAAATCCTCGGTGCGCAATGCAGCGCCGCAAAACAGCGTGATGCCTATGCTGGGCGAACTGTGCTGTTCATATCCCGCCAGCTGGAAAGGATGCTGGAAGGCGCGCAACACCCTCTCGGCGATACGGCGCGCCTGCTCCTCGGCCATCTGGCGGTCAATGGCGGTGGTCTCCAGCAGAATCACGAATTCATCACCGCCAAAACGCGCCAGTGTCGCACTGGCCGGCACACAGATTCGCAAGCGGTGCGCCACCTGCTTCAGCAACTGGTCGCCGGTTTCATGGCCCGCCGTATCGTTCAGACTCTTGAAGTTATCTAGGTCCAGCAATATCAGCGCACCATAATAGTGACTGATGGCGCTGGCCGCCAATGCGCGTTCTATGCGCTCCTGCAGCAACTGCCGGTTCGGCAGCTCGGTCAGGGAATCGAAAAACGCGAGCAAGTAGATGCGGTCTTCAGTCTCCCTGCGTTGCGTGATATCGGTATTGATGGAAAAAATGGAATGCGGCTCTCCTTCTTCATTTCTCACCAGGGTCCAGCGTGATTCGACGATTATGTCGGGCCCCTCTTTGCGGCGCTGCCGAAGCTCGCCGTTCCACGTCCCTTGCTCCAGGGCTTCCCGTGTGGCGGTGTAG
>JAEZLB010000348.1 GCA_023435945.1 Pseudomonadota bacterium
ATCGCGGCCGGTCAGCATCTTGCCGTTCAACAGCAGGGTCTGGCCCGGCTTCCAGGATGCGACTTCTTCCTTGGTCAGGGTATTCAGGTCGACACGCTTGGATTTTTCTGTGTCCGGCGTCCATGCCACATCGGGCCAGTCCGACAACGACGGTGGTTCGATATAAGCCGGGCCGGAACCATCCAGCACAAAATGCGCATGGCGGGTCGCCGCGCAGTTCGGAATCATGGCAACCGGCTTGGAGGCGGCATGCGTCGGGTACATCCTGATCTTGATGTCCAGCACGGTGGAAAGTCCGCCCAGACCCTGCGCACCGATACCGAGTGCATTCACCTTTTCATACAGCTCGATGCGCAGTTCTTCCGTCTTGTTCTGGGGGCCGCGCTGCAGAAGCTCGTAGATGTCGATGTCTTCCATCAGCGATTCCTTCGCCATCAACATTGCTTTTTCTGCGGTGCCGCCTATGCCGATTCCCAGCATGCCCGGCGGACACCAGCCTGCGCCCATGGTCGGCACGGTTTTCAGCACCCAGTCGACGATGGAGTCGGAAGGGTTCAGCATCACGAACTTGGACTTGTTCTCGGAGCCGCCCCCCTTGGCTGCGACCATGACATCCACGGTATTGCCGGGCACCAGTTCCATGTGGATCACGGCCGGGGTATTGTCTTTCGTATTCTTGCGCTCGAACTGCGGATCGGCCACAACCGAAGCGCGCAGCACATTGTCCGGGTGCAGGTAACCGCGGCGTACGCCTTCATTGACCGCATCGGCGATCGATCCCTTGAATCCTTCGAAGCGCACTTCCATGCCTATTTTCAGGAAGACGTTCACGATGCCGGTATCCTGGCAGATCGGGCGGCGGCCTTCGGCGCACATCTTCGAGTTGGTCAGGATCTGTGCAATTGCATCCTTGGCAGCCGGGTTCTGCTCCACCTCGTAGGCGCGTGCCAGATGCTGGATGTAGTCCAGCGGGTGGTAATAGCTGATGTACTGCAGCGCAGCGGCTACCGATTCGATCAAGTCTTCCTGTTTAATAACGGTCATGGTTTTACCTGAAAGAGTAGGGGATGATCCAGATGGAAGCGAGCGTCATTGCTCTGCGAGCCTGCCACCTCTTGGAGGGCTGGTCGCGAAAAGAAGCGCTTGCGTAGGCCCTATTGTACTTTCCCGGACGAGACATTCCTACCGGAAAACCTCTTCCTCAAAAAGTTTTCATATTTATAATTTTCGGTTTTCGCTGTCGACACAATGATGGAGAACAGACTTTAGTCAGGGTAATATGAGAAGCCTTTTTCCAAAAGCAGCCTTGTTGCTCAACATCGCTGACGAGACCGATTCGGGAGACCAACATGTCAGAAATCGCATCGTTGATGCAGGAAACGCGGATTTTTCATCCCCCTCAGAAACTTGCCGACAGGGCTGCCATATCCGGCATGGATGCCTATCGCGCCCTGTGTGAAGAAGCTGCGCAGGACTATGAGGGCTATTGGGCCCGCCTTGCGCGCGAGCACGTGGAATGGAACAAGCCTTTCACCAAAGTATTGAATGAATCGAATGCCCCTTTTTATAAGTGGTTCGAAGATGGCCTGCTGAATGTGTCGTATAACTGCCTGGACCGAAATCTGGTTAATGGCAATGCTGACAAAACTGCAATCATTTTCGAAGCCGACAATGGCGATTCCAAGACCATTACCTATCTCGAGCTACATAAACTGGTTTGCCGTTTTGCTAACGGCCTGAAGTCGCTCGGCATCAAAAAGGGTGACCGCGTCATCATCTACATGCCGATGTCCTTCGAAGGCATCGCAGCCATGCATGCCTGCGCGCGCATCGGTGCCACCCACTCGGTAGTCTTCGGCGGATTTTCCGCCAAGTCGCTGCATGAACGCATCATCGATGCGGGTGCCGTGGCAGTAATCACTGCCGATGAGCAGATGCGGGGCGGCCGCCAGTTGCCGTTGAAGGCCATCGTCGACGAGGCGATCGCCATGGGTGGATGCGACACGCTCAAGCATGTGCTGGTCTACCAGCGCACCAAGGGCAATATAAATTTTGTCGAAGGCCGTGATGTCTGGCTGCATGACGTGATCGGTAATCAGCCCGAGCAGTGCGAACCGGAATGGGTGGATGCCGAGCATCCGCTCTTCATTCTGTATACGTCGGGCTCCACCGGCAAACCCAAGGGAGTGCAGCACTCTTCCGGCGGCTATCTGCTGTGGGCGGCGCTGACCATGAAGTGGTCCTTCGATATCAAGCCTGGCGATATTTTCTGGTGTACCGCCGATATAGGCTGGATCACTGGCCATACCTATGTCGCCTACGGTCCGCTGGCAGCAGGCGCTACGCAAATCGTGTTCGAAGGCGTGCCGACATTCCCGAATGCCGGCCGCTTCTGGGACGTGGTCCAGAAACACAAGGTCAGCATCTTCTACACCGCCCCGACCGCGATCCGTTCCCTGATCAAGGCGTCAGACGGCAATGCTGATGTGCATCCGAAACAATACGACCTGTCCTCGCTGCGCCTACTGGGTTCGGTCGGTGAGCCCATCAACCCCGAAGCATGGATGTGGTACTACCGTAACGTGGGTAATGAACGCTGCCCGATTGTCGATACGTTCTGGCAGACTGAAACCGGCGGTCATGTGATCACGCCGCTGCCCGGTGCTACCCCCATGGTGCCCGGCTCCTGCACCTTGCCGCTGCCAGGCATTCAGGCCGCGGTGGTGGATGAAGCCGGACATGAAATGCCGCACGGGCAGGGTGGCCTGCTGGTCATCAAGCGTCCCTGGCCTTCCATGATCCGCACCATATGGGGCGACCCGGAGCGCTTCCAGAAAAGCTATTTCCCGGTAGAGTTGGGCGGTAAGACTTATCTTGCTGGCGACGGCGCAGTGCGTAACAAGGACACCGCTTATTTCACCATCACCGGCCGCATCGACGATGTGCTGAATGTGTCCGGCCATCGTCTCGGCACCATGGAAATCGAATCCGCGCTGGTTTCCAACCCCATGGTGGCCGAAGCGGCTGTCGTAGGCAAGCCGGATGACACCACGGGCGAAGCGATCTGCGCGTTCGTGGTCTTGAAGAAGCCTCGCCCCACTGGTGAAGAAGCGCGGCAGACAGCGAAGGAATTGCGCGACTGGGTGGCAAAAGAAATCGGTCCCATCGCCAAGCCGCGTGAAATCCGTTTTGGCGAGAACCTGCCCAAGACCCGTTCCGGCAAGATCATGCGTCGCCTGCTGCGGGCGATTTCCAAGGGGGAAACCATTACCCAGGACACCTCCACCCTCGAAAATCCGGCGATTCTTGAGCAACTGAAGGAGTCGCAATAACAAAGTCCGGAAAGAAGGCAAAGAAAGGTTCCAGGTTGAAATGAAAAATAGCATGGAATCCAGAAACTTTGCTATAATCGCTGGCTTCGCACCACAGCGATTCCAGTTCAGGAGAGGTGGATGAGTGGTTTAAGTCGCACGCCTGGAAAGCGTGTGTAGGTTCATAGCCTACCGGGGGTTCGAATCCCCCCCTCTCCGCCAGAAATTCAAGGAAAAGCCCTCGATTATTCGAGGGCTTTTCCTTTTTTGTTCTGCGCTTAGCGATTTAATTTTGTTCGCGTGGCTTATTTCGTGCGAATGAAGCGATTTTTTTGCCTTTCCCCCGCGTTGCCTCCATCAATCAATCTGCCTATACAGATTCCAGCAGGCACCTCGCTTGGTTCCTATCCATACAAACTCTATCTTCAATTTATAACAAGGTGCTTTGATGGACCCTGCGCGCAGTAGAATGCGGGGCGGCTATTTCTGCAGCCGTCGGGGTACTGCCCTGTTTCTTTATCGGTTTGGGATGCTATTCATGGGGTTCAAGCGGTTTAAGGCGATTCTGGTTGGGGTGCTGGTTATTGCATCTGTTTCGGGATGCGGAGTGATTTCCTTGGCAGGCTCGGTGGCCAGTGTGGCGATCGATGTGACGGGTGCCGTGGTTGTGACGGGCATTAAAGCGACCGGCGCTGCCATCGATGTGGTGGCGGGTGATGACGACTGATAAGGCTGATCAATGACGGCGCTGGTTTTCCGGGGAATAATCCTCTCAGTGAGAGAAAGCCTTCCCACGGGGAAGCAGGACGGATAAGATTCCTCTCAGAGTGGCCCGCATCCGGCACCGTATCGCATAATGCCATTTGCAAGCCTTCATCTTTTAATCTCTCACGCATGCGCGTAACGTATCAAGCCTGTCAACCGAAAGAGTATAGAAATGACCTATAAAACTATCGCGGTTCATGTGAACAACTCTACACATCTGCTCGAGCGAGTAGAGCTTGCGGCACAGCTTTCCCTGCTGGAAGGGGCGCACCTGGTGGGAGTGAGCTCTACGGCGACCATTCCTGCATCGCTCTACCTGGCGAGTCTGACGGGTGAAGGAGCCAGTGTCACGGGTGCCTATGCGAATGTGCTGAAGGAGTATGCGCTCACGTCGCTCGCGACATTCGAGGCGGCGGCGGCCAAGGCAGGCGTTCCTACGTTCGAGAAGCGCATGTTCGATCAGGATGCGGGCGAAGCTTTGTGCCAGCAGAGCCGGTACAGCGATCTGCTGATAGTGGGCCAGCCTGACCCGAACGAAAAAGTGCCGGGTGAACCGGGGGATACGCTGCATTATGTGCTGCTGCATTCGGGTTGCCCGGTGCTGGTCGTGCCTTGCGAGAACCTGGCCAAGACGGTAGCGGAACGTGTGGTTATCGCCTGGAACAATGGCGCTGAAGCGGCGCGAGCGGTTGCCGCAGCATTGCCTTTGTTGCGTAAGGCAAAGCATGTTCAGGTAGTAGGTTTTGTGCCGGAACATGCGTCCGAGGAGGACATTGTCGCTACGGGAACGGCTGATATCGCAGCGCATCTTTCGCGACACGGAATTGCGGTTGAAATTATTCATAAGTATTCAGACGACGATGTGGAAATAGGGCTGGAACTATTGACGCACATGGAGGATGTGAGTGCGGATCTCCTGGTCATGGGGGCTTATGCGCATTCCCGCTTGCGGCAATTCCTGCTGGGTGGGGTGACCGGCAGCGTGCTGCGTTTCATGAAAACACCGGTACTGATGTCGCGCTAGTGTGAGCTGCCCCGGTGGCACGCCGGGGCAATTGAGGGGCAGGCGGCTTTCTTCAGGGGTATATCAATCCCGGGGCGGAATTGATGGCTGAGTTCTCTATCCAGAGATTTTGGGCTACAGTTTCGGCTGTGTTGAATGAAGAAAGAGAAGAGGAACCTCATGAAAATAGAAACGCTTGCAGTGCACGCCGGTTATTCTCCCGATCCGACCACCCGTGCCGTGGCGACACCGATTTACCAGACAGTCGCCTATGCCTTCGACAATGCGCA
>JAEZLB010000354.1 GCA_023435945.1 Pseudomonadota bacterium
GCGGATTGCAGGGGTTCATTATCGCCATCTGGCTGCTGGTGCTCTTCACCGGCAGCGACATGCCATCGCTGAGACCAGTCCGGCTCCCGCCTGACCAGTTCGCGCAGGATATCGAAGGCTTTCTGCATTGCTGCCGAATCCCGGTTCCGCGAATACACCAGGTAAACTGGATAGGAAAACTCCGGCGCATTCCTCACCTTTTTCAGTAATCCCTGATCGACGTACGTCTGAACCACGCGGGTGCGGAAAAAACCGGCACCACCGCGTTGCAGGATGTATTGCAGGGCCAGCGGCCCCAGATTGAACGACAAGGCCGGGTTGACCAGTTCCGGCAATGCAAGGTCATGTTGCTTGCGGAATGAAGGTCCCCAATCGACGTAAATATAGGGACTGGGATGAGCGACGGATGCCACCTGCACCAGTTTTTCTTCCATTAGCTGTTCCACCTGCATGCCTGGCCAATATTCGGGGCGGTAAACCAGGGCCGCGTCCAGTACGCCGCGCTCCAGTTTCTCCTGCAAGATGCGCCCGTCAGATACTTCAATGTGGGTGGAGTGGGTGGTGATTTCTTCTTTCAAGCGGCATGCCCAGTTCAGCATTACCGGGCTGGAAAGACTGACCTCGCCCCCGAAGGCCAGCGAAGCATTAAACCCGGATGGCAAGGGAAAATGATGCCGGGCCGCGTCCCAGATCTGGACCAGTTGGCTCGCATATCCCATAAACCTTTCACCATCATCCGTAAGCCTGGCCCCGGAACGATTGCGAACAAACAGCTTGCAACCAAGCTGATCTTCGAGGTTCTGCATGCGTGCGGTGACCGTGGTCTGAGTCACATGCAAACGCTCCGCCGCTGCCATGAAGCTGCCGGTTCGGACGATGTCCAGAAAGGTTTTTGCCAGTTCTATGTCCATGACCCTCGCCTTCCGGCAATCGGAGAATGCAGTAAAGTCGCTAGGCTTGCTGCCAGCCTTGTCTCAGATAGATGAAACAGGCACACCGTAATGGGCGCAAATTCACAACGTATAGAGCATCCGGGAGCGTACGGCTCAGACAATAAATGATTTCTGCCAGGCGCCACTCCCGGCAGAAATCATGGACGTCAAAGTACCAGGCGCTTCAGGACACGGCTTAAACACGCTTATAGACACTGCCACCTATCTTGAACCTATCTTCTTCGATAGGTTCGGCCACCATGTCAGTGTGTTTTACCCGATAACCTTCAAAATTTCGCGGTAAATGAGTGTTGCCAAAATCCAGGTAACTGATCCCCGCCCCTATGGTCTGCAGAATATATTCATGGCCGGCCCCGTTCTTGATCCGGAATTCCTCTTGGATTCTCATACGACCTCCTTTTGGATTGAGCACAATTTCCTGCCACTGCCGTGATCCCGTTCAATGAGGCTGGCCGCAGCCGCGCCCCATTGAAAGGTGCATTTATTATGCATATTAATTTGTGCAGTTAAAAATGAAATATGTGCCGCTTTCAGTACAGAATTTTTGCATTCAACGCAAATCGCAGTGGCATTTAATAAAGCAGAAATTCCAGACTTTTTGCTGAGTTATTTCCAATCCGACCACTGCGACCATGAGGCCATAAATCCGCCGGGGCCGCTGTATAGCAGGCGTTCTTCATTTGACGTGCGTCAATGGATGGCATAAACTGCCGCCCATGCCAAAATCCGTTCCCCTTGTTCAAGCACCACTCGCAGCACCGTCCGTAACGGTTCGCATGCTGTCGCACGTGCTCAAACTTCCGGGCACGGACCTCATCCTTCAGCCGGCATCAGATTCTTAGGCCCGGCGATACTCCCCTCCACTTAGCGCACATCTCTATCGCCGGGCCACCACCCAGGTGCGATAGCTGCCGCCCTTAGCTGACGGAAAATGGCAGCGCTGAATGGAGTAAGTATGGCTGCCGCAATCTGTTGCGAGCCTCCGCTCGCGAGTCTGAAGTTCATCAACGTATTTGAGGGGAATAAAAAACACCAGTCTCGCAACCGGCTGTTTGCCCTTACAACGCAGCATAAGCACTTAAGCCTGAGCGTTCCACCAGCGACCACATCAGACACTGACCGGTTAGAGGCCTGTTGCAGCGCGCACTTTCAGCCTGCCAGGGTGACAGATTCAGTTCCGTCGTCGGACTGCGTATTGACGTGGAAACGTCGCCAGCTGATAGGGAGCGTGAGCTGGAAGCGCTTTACGAGCGTCTTCATCGTCCTCGCGATGTGCTTTGGAACCTGCCGGTCATTGATATCGAGATTCCTGTCCTGAATTGATATTCCAGTACCGTGAAGCGGACGGAGATCACTCTATCTATGTAGAAGATCTGAAACGCAAGCGACTGGCTGGCTATACCGTATTCAATCGACTGGTCGAACTGGACAAGTGGGCCGCTCGTTATCTGAGGGCAACGCATTCGACATAGGCGGATATTTATCAGCGACGCGGCATAGCAACGGCAATTTACACGTGGTGGCTGAATGCCGGGCATTGCCTGATCTCGGGCGCCCATGCGCTCGGCAGGCAGTACGACCTGTTTTACGTGGATTTGCGCGACAAGAAACTGCGTTTCCTGGGATGGCGGGTTGACGCCTGCATCCAGGAGGCGCTGTACAGCCGAATGATTTTGCTGGGCAAAGCTTGGACTACCCAGGGGCTCGCCGAAACCATCGACATGAAAAGGATGGAAGCGCCTCGCAAGGTTGAGCCACCGGCCGCTCAACCGGGCATTAATTTGCAAGACTGACACAAAAAACGTAGTACGAAATTGTAGTAATCAAAATGCTTTACATATCAACCAAAAAATAAACACACCATGAAACACACATCCGCACATAACTTTCTCCAGTACGTAGAGGAGCGCAACCCCGGCCAGCCGGAGTTCATGCAGGCAGTCACCGAAGTGATCGAAAGCCTGTGGCCCTTTATCGCAGCCAATCCGAAATATGCCGATCATGGCTTGCTGGAGCGCCTGATTGAACCCGAACGTGCCCTGATGTTCCGCGTGTCCTGGACCGACGACAAGGGCGAAGTCCATGTCAACCGCGGTTATCGTATCCAGCACAACATGGCGATCGGTCCTTATAAGGGCGGCATCCGCTTCCATCCCTCGGTCATCCTGTCCGTACTCAAATTCCTGGCTTTCGAGCAAACCCTGAAAAACGCCCTCACCACCCTGCCCATGGGCGGCGGCAAAGGAGGATCCGACTTCGATCCGAAAGGCAAGAGCCCTTCCGAAGTCATGCGTTTCTGCCAGGCATTCGTCACTGAACTGCATCGCCACATCGGTGCTGATACCGACGTACCCGCCGGCGACATCGGCGTTGGCGGTCGTGAAGTCGGCTTCATGGCCGGCATGGTGAAGAAGCTGACCAACCGTGCCGATTGCGTATTCACCGGCAAGGGCCTGAGTTTCGGCGGCTCCGTGATGCGTCCTGAAGCAACCGGCTACGGCACCGTGTACTTTGCCGACGAAATGCTGAAAACCCGTGGCCGTTCATTCGAAGGCTTGCGCGTGAGTGTTTCCGGTTCCGGCAACGTTGCGCAGTTTGCCGTACAAAAAGCCATGTCCCTGGGTGCCAAGGTCATCACGGTATCCGATTCCAGCGGCACGGTGATCGATGAAGAAGGTTTCACCCCCGAGAAGCTCGAAATCCTGATGCAAGTGAAGAACCACGAGTATGGCCGCGTCAGCGATTACGCAGCACGCACGGGCACCCGTTTCGAGGCCGGCGTCCGTCCGTGGCATGTGCCGGTCGACGTGGCTCTGCCCTGCGCGACGCAGAACGAACTGCACCTGGAAGACGCGAAGACCCTGATCGCCAATGGCGTGCTGTGCGTTGCGGAAGGCGCCAACATGCCGACCACCATTGATGCTGTCAAGGCTTTCGAAGCTGCCGGCATTCTCTACGCTCCAGGCAAAGCTTCCAACGCAGGCGGCGTGGCCACCTCCGGCCTGGAAATGACCCAGAACTCCATGCGCATGCCGTGGACCCGCGATGAAGTGGATCAACGCTTGCTGAAGATCATGCAATCGATACACGCCACCTGCGTGCAGTACGGCAAGCGTGCCGACGGCAGCGTGAGCTACGTCGATGGCGCCAACATCGCCGGCTTCGTCAAAGTCGCCGACGCCATGCTGGCCCAGGGCATCATCTAATCCTGCAAAAAAAAAGAACGGGACAAGCTCTCGCTTCTTTCCTTCTCACAAAACTGGCCGGATCATTCCGGCCAGTTTTGTTTCTACGTTACGTCATGGCTTATCGCAGTTGCCGCGCTTATTGCCATTCGCTCCCTGCATGGGGCGCGCCGACCGGCTACTTCCGGCCCGACCAAACCAGCGCAAACGATTCCCGCAATTCATTGTCTACCTTGTCCGGACACTAAAATCCCCTGCCGCTGCGTCAATGTGCAGGACTCGCAGCAGGTCCGACATGCCATGGATGCCTTCCAGGCCATCGCGCTTACCGCCACCTTCAATAGAGAGTTACGTGCATCCATGCCCCCTGTCGTAAAGAGCCTGCTCGAAACTGATCTCTATAAGTTCACGATGTGGCAGGCATTACTGCATGCGTATCCGGCCACCCATGCCGAATACGAGTTCGCATGCCGCAATCGACCGCAATTTCCTCTCGCGGAGCTGGCGGGTGACATGAATGCACAAATGGATCACCTGTGCACCCTGCGCTTTTCCGAAGACGAGCTCGACTATCTGAGAAGCCTGCGCTACATAAAACCGGATTTCGTCGATTTCCTGTCCCTATTCCATCCGCAACGCAAATTCATCGCTGTCTACACCGAAGGCGAGAACCTGTGCGTGCGTGCGGAAGGGCCAATGGTGCACACTATGCCGTTCGAGATCTATGTGCTGCAAACGGTCAATGCCCTTTATTTCCGCCGCTTTGACCAGCAAGCATGCATGCGGGAAGGCATGGCGAGGCTCCATACCAAGACGGAACTGATCCGCAGCAGTACCGCGAACATCGCCGCAGGCCGCCCTCACCCCTTCGAGTTTGCCGATTTCGGATTGCGACGCCGGTTCTCTTCGGCGATGCACGAAGCGGTCGTGAGCCATGTGGTCAAGGAGGTGCCGCAATACTTCACCGGTACGGCAAATGTTTACCTGGCACGCAAATACCATCTAGTGCCCATCGGCACTCACGGTCACGAATGGTTCGGCCTCTTTCAGGGCCTACCTGTACGTTTACGGGATTTCCAGAAAGCGGCACTGCAGGCCTGGGTCGATGAATATCGCGGCGATCTGGGAACCGCGCTGACCGACATGGTAGGAATGGATGCTTTTCTGGTGGATTTCGACCTGTATTTCGCCAAGCTCTTCGATTCGCTGCGGCACGACAGCGGCGATCCTATCGCGTGGGGAGAAAAAGCGCTGGCGCATTATGCCAGGCTGAAGATAGATCCCCGTACCAAGAGGCTGGTATTTTCCGATAGCCTGGACCTTCACAAAGCCTTACGTCTCTACGACCATTTTGCCGACCGGGTGAAAACCGGTTTTGGCATAGGGACGATCCTGACCAATGACACTGGCGTCCCTGCCTTGAATATCGTGATGAAACTGGTGCCTTGCAATAGTCAGCCGGTTTGCAAGATATCGGATACGGAGGGCAAGGCAAGCTGCAAAGACGCCCAGTTTCTACGCTATCTGCGGCATGTATTCGATGAAAAATCCGCTGGCCAGTGAATGCGGTTATGACTTCCCGGGCATAAGATCACCAAATAAATTACCAATTCATCAACAAATAGCCTGGAAAGCCTACTTTGTTGCCCTTTTGATTAATTTTCCCTTTTATTTAGTCCCCACTTATATAATGCATAGCTTATACAAATAATACGAAATACTTATATGTCACATCATCACTCTAAATTGGGAATTTAAGGGCAAGAAGCCTATATTCTCATCAGGCGATAAAGCCTATGTAAAAAGAACGAAAGGAATGATCATGACAGCTCGTGCATTAAATTTAGCAAGTCGCTCTACCGCCATAATTGCCAGCTTCATTGATGCCTTAACCAAAGCCATCGCAATGAAAAAGGCTTCGCACCCGGACAATTCCGCCAATATCGATCTGAAGAAAATCCGCGACATCGCAGATACCATCTAGGACATAAATACTGCGAAAGCCGGGCAATAACGTGACCCGAACCGAAAGCGGGCCGGATTCGCCCGCAAAGAGAATACGACAAGGGCCTGTTCCCATCAGGGGAAACAGGCCCTTGCCTATAGAAGGCTACGGTTTTACTTGGGCACCTGGCTCTTTTCTGAGGAGCCTTGGAGGCGGCGATCGGCCTGGATCAGTAACTTACCTGTAGCCCCAGACCGAATACGCGCTGGTAATCGTTGTAGTCAATCAGCGAATAACCGTAACCTGAAAAGTACTGCATGTAGCCTTTCAGCTTGGATGTCAGCGGAAAAGCCCAGCCGAGTCGGGCAGATCCCTTGCCGCTACCGAAGTTATAACGTGCCAGCACAGACATTTCATGGCCGTCGCGGTAGTACGTAGCCATCAGATCACCATGCCCCAGGTAATGGGTGATATCCGGATTATCGTCTTCATCGGCATCTTCGCTAATCCGATGCCAGATACGAGGCAGGAGCGTAAAATTTTCGCCCTCTAACCCCGCCTGCAGATATACCCGGTTCCAGCTACGCGACAGTGTTCCGCCCTGACCATTGGATTGATGCACCAGGCCAGCATTCAGGAAGCGTAACCGCATGCCCAGGATCTCCTGGTTAAGCGGATATACCACCATCAGCTCCGGCTGGTAATTGGTTTCCCGGAAGGGGCTGGAGGCATCCCTGTTAGTCACCTGCCAGAAACTGTGCTGGGTATACCCGAACCACACATCCATGGGCGTACCTGCCACATTTTCCACCGCCTTAAGCTTGAAGCCGAGCTGAAAAGCCAGTTCGGCACGCGATAGCTCCGACGATTCCGGTGCCAGAAACTGGTACGGACGATAGGGCTCATTATGGGGCGACGGATTGTAGGTCCCGATCACGTAGTTTTCTCTGTGGGGCCGGAAGTTGTATAGGCCGCGTTTCTCTTCCTGCTCAAGCTCCCAGTGCCTTCCCAGTCTCGAATAAATGGGCGGCTTCTCCTTAATGCCCCCTCGATTGTTCTGCTCGTTCGTGAGCGTTTCGGACACCTGGGGCGACATGACTTCCGCACCTGTCGCCGGGGGAGGCGCTGTGCGGCCTGCCAAGCTGTCGTAGCATGACAAGCGCTCGCGGTCATTCTGAAGCGCAGCACACTCGCGCATCTCTGACGGTAGTTGGGCCGCTGCCATGGATAAACTCAACGCAAGCAGAATGGCAAGGAAAAGCCTGTCACGATGAATTGCACGCTTGTTGTTGTAAGTGTTGTTCATTGATTTGCGTAAAAAAGGTATAACTGCGCGCCGCGGTGCAATCGATAAGCCTGCGGCCAGCGTGTGTTCTGTAACGTTTACAGTGCGGTATTCTAGCCTTTGCTTGGGATTCTACTGGTTGAATACCGTTACCCCAGCCTCGCATGTTCTTGCATATCCCGGCAGCGCCGCTATCCCCCAGCGAGCCAGTTATGTGGCATCTCAAACGCGCACCGACGACCACGCCAGGCAACCGACGGCCAATGCCGAGTTGCTCACCAGATAGGCGCCATAACGATAGAACAC
>JAEZLB010000369.1 GCA_023435945.1 Pseudomonadota bacterium
GTTCGATGCCAGTAGCAGGCGCGCATTTTCAATGCCTCCGGTGGCCAGCACAAAAATCTTGGCACCAACCGTAATGCGGCGCCCGGACAAGGTAGCCACCTGGATCTGCTTGACGGTCTTGGCCTCACTGTCCGTATCGATATGAATGGCATTAGCGTAGAGGAATACGCGCACATGCGCGGCACGCTTCAGCTCGTCGCGGTATAGCTTGCCGAAACGGGCAGGCGGGCTGAACTGGGAAATGGTGTCACGCACATCGCCGGTAACAAAAGGAATACGTTTCACATCGGGACGATTGATCGCCCTTTCCCAGAAGCCGGGCTCGAAATTGATAGGCCCCAGCTTCAGCAACGCATGGGTGCGCTCGTAATACGGCGCCAGTTCGTCCAGGCCGAATGGCCATCCACTATTCTCCACCCAGTCTCGTTTTTCGAAATCCCAGGCATCCAGAGGACGGCACCACCCTCCCCAGCAATTGCTGCTGCCACCAAAAAAACGCCCCCGGCAACCATCCGAGAAGCTGTAAGGCAAGCCTACGTCCTCTCCACGATACAAATCGCGCGTCTCATCATCCGGATCAAAGCCGCCGCTTTCGAGCAGGCAGGTATTCACCCCCTTCTTATTCATTTCACGCGCCAGCGTAATCCCTGCCACACCACCTCCGATGATGCACACTGTCGTTTCCACGTGTGTGTCATCTTCTACGCGTCGTGTGTCGATAAACATGCTTCTCTCCCCTTATTGTCCTTCCGTGCCGGCAGCCCTTACCTGCAACATCAATCCGTTTCAGCGCTATGCCGCCGCGCATGCCATCCCTCATCCACGCCCGGCAGCTTCTTACCATTCACCGTGGATTCTGCGGCCCTTCTATCAAAGGCTGCGGTGCGGCCAGTGTGTATTGCACCTGACGATATTTCCCATAGGTGTAGCCATAGCCGTAGCGGCCTGCACGCATGGCCAGATCGTTAAACAGGACACCTTTCACCGACAAGCCGGACTGCCCCATGCGCTTGACCGATTCTGCAATCTCGCCAGGCGTCGTAACACCGGCACGCGTCAACAGATAGATCGAACCCGCATGCGCGCCGATAATCAATGTGTCGGTGACCGCCAGTATCGGGGCTGCATCGATCAGGACCACGTCATACATCTCGGACAATTCCTGCAACAGCGTTCCAAAGCTGGCTTGCATCAGCAGTTCTGATGGATTGGAAGGCAAGGCACCCGTAGCGATGAAATCCACGTTCTCCGCCACCGCGCGGTGAATAATGTGTTCTAGGCTGCGGGTGCCGGAAATCGCATCAGTCATGCCATCCTGTCGGCCTACATCGAAGTAGCGATGCAGGTGCCCATTACGGAAATCGCCGTCGATCAGCAATACTTTTTTGCCGGAAGCGGCCATGACAGTGGCGAGGTTGGCTGACACGAAGGATTTGCCGATGCCTTCGGTCGGGCCGGTGATCAGCACAATATTGTTGGAGGCGCTCGTCAGCGAGAACTGCAGTGCGGTACGGAAATTACGTATGCTTTCCACCGCGATGTCCGTCGAAGCAATCTTCGCCAGCAGCGGTAGCTTGGGTGACTTGCGGCTGAGCTGCTCCACCAGGTCCTTCTGCATCTTGCTGTGCGGAATGGTGGCATACACCGGCATGCCGAGAATCTTTTCTATCTCGGCCGGATCTTCTATGGTGGCACGCACGACTTTCTTCATGAAGGCGATGACCACGCCGAGGAACAGGCCAAGCAGCAATGCGATGGCGATGATGGCCGGGCGATTCGGCGATACCGGTTTCTCCGGCACCATCGGGTAGTCACCCAGGCGTACATTGCTCATGGTCGCCGCCGTCACCATCTTCAGTTGCTGTGCGGTGTCCAGCAAGGCGGTGTACAGGTCATTGTGCACTTTGACTTCACGCGACAGACGCACCATCTCTTGCTCCAGTGCCGGCATATTGCGAATCTGCGTCGAGATATTACGCAGCTCACGGTTCACCTCTCGCAGCTGATCGTTCACGGCCATGACCGTGGGATGGTTTTCGGTGTAGCGTCCCAGCAGTTCCAGCTTGCGCTGGTCAAGCTGCATCTTCAATGACTTGGCGGCCGCTTCCTGCTCCAGGCTGATACGGGCCTGTTGTTCCATGTTGAGCGTACCGTTGCGGTTGCGGAAATCGTTGTAACGCGCTTCCGCCTGTTCCAGATCCCGCTTCAGATCCGGCAACTGCTGGTTGATGAATGCCAGCGACTTGCGTGCCTCTTCGGTCTTGCGGCTGGCATTCTGGCGCACATACTCATTGGTGATTTCGTTAAGGATCGCATGCACCGACTCAGGGTTGCCTCCGCTCAGGCGTACGTCGATGATGCCGGACTGGCGTCCCTGTTCGCTGACATTCAGGCCTTTCTGCACACCTTCTATCAGCGCCAGGCGCGATGCACGGCTAAGGTTGAACTGTGCGCCAGGCTCGGCTGTCAGATTTTGCACGGTCAGTTCGATCGTTCCAGCCGATGTTTCAGCCTTGAGTGGAACGCCGACACGGCCGGCAACTTCGATACCGCTTTCTTTCTCTGTCAGCACATAACCGCCATTGACATCGGAAGTCAGCGTAAAGGCGCGGTTCAGCAGTTTGTCCGGCACATTGAATACCGGCACGTCGATCTTTTCGTCACCCCACACATAACCGCCGTAGCCGAAAATGCCTGGCGTGGAAATGCCTTCGCGGCGCTCGGCAATCCATTTTCCTATAACAGGAAAGTATTTAGGTTCTGCACTGATATAGAGACGCAGGTTGTCGATGGCGCCAGCCACCACCAGGCGCGAACGCACCAGTTCCATTTCTGCGGCAGCGGCCGTACTGACATCAAACACACCAGCCATTTCACCCAGCACATTCTTCATTTCGCCCGGCCTGTCCTCTTCCACATGAATCAGCATGTTGGCTTCATAAACCGGTTTCTGCATATAGGCGAATACGGCGCCTGCCAGGGTAACTGCCAGTGCGGTCGCGGCAATCAGCCAGCGATTTTTGTAAAGTACATGCAGGTAACCGGACAATTCCGTTTCCGTGTCCTCGTGCATGATCGTGGTCGCTTGGACCACCTGAGGTACGGAAGGAGGGGAAGGCTGTTGAATGGGAAGATAATTCATGGTCACCATCGTTCAAGATTAAATACTTTGTGTGTAGCCCTGGTGCCGGTTTATCCAGGATGGCGTTACCGGCTCAGGAAGTTGCTGGGGTCGGCATTTGTTCCGGCATGTATGACACCCTTCCCCGGGCAACGGGATAACGCAGCGGGAGCAACCATAAAGCCAGGCACTCCTCCATCAGCTCGCAGGCATGTTCGAAAGCCGCCTTATCTTTCCCATAGGGATCGGGAATATCGCAACGCAAGGCTTCACCCAGCCGCATCACCTTTCCCTGCACCATCGGATAACGTTGCTCCAGATACTCCTTCTGCGACTTTTCCATGGTGAGGATCAGATCGGATTCCATCAGCATCCATCCTTCTATGCCACGCGCCCTGTGAGTACTGATATCAATACCGCGCTGAGCCATGACTGCACAGGCATAAGGATCTGCCCGGTGCCCAAGCAGCGGTCCCAGTCCGGCAGAGAAGAACTGTTTTTCAGGCAGCGCGTTACGAAACAGTCCCTCTGCCATGGGGCTGCGACAAATATTGCCCATGCAAACAAGCAGGATGTTATTGATCACGTTATTAAGGCTTGGTTGCAGTACTGCCAGCAGAAACGGCGGAAGACAAGGCGCCCGGGAATAAGGCACTGATAGTGCGATGCCAGTTCATGAGTGGGGTCGCCGCTACATACACCACATCCTTGGGCTCAAGTTCGAAGCCTTCTGCCAGCGCCATGGCACCGGACGCATTAGCATCCAGCCGGTACACCACGGGCTCGTCATCGGTACGACGTATGACATAAACCTGGCTCGCATCGCCGGAAATGGGACTGACGCCGCCACTTTCGCCCAGGGCTTCATTCAGGGTCAGCCGGCCGTTGCGCATGGGCAGCGCACGCGGAATATTGACCTCACCGGAGACGAAAACCTTGCTGTCTTCACGCGACATCACGCGCACCACATCGCCGGAGGTAAGCATGATGCTGTTTGGATTGATATTCTTCTGGACCAGATCAGGCAGGTTGATGCGATAGGTAGCACCGTTACGGCTCAGCATGATCTGGCTCTGGTCAGCGCTCGGCAACAGGCCGCCTGCGCGATTGATTGCCTCCATCAGCGTCATCGGAATATCGTCTATGGCCTGCAAACCCGGGGTCCGGACTTCGCCATCCACATACACCCGCTTGCTGCGGTAAGATTTCACGCGCAGTGTCACCTTCGGCTCGCGGATGTAATGAGCGAGTTTTTTGGTCAATGTACGGCGTGCCTGTTCCTCGGTCATGCCGGCGACCTTGATTTCGCCCGCATACGGAAACTGGATCAGGCCATTGTAATCAACGGTAAAACCGGAACTCGGTGTTACCGCCGGGCCGACGTCCGAAGCAGCGACACCGTCACCGGGCCCCGAAGTCAGTTCAGGATGATCCCATACCGTGATGTGCAGGATGTCGCCCTTCTCTATCGTGTAGGAATAGCCCTTGGAGTCGGTCATGAGCTTGCCGACGTCGTCAGTACGCCTTTTGTCACGCTGCACTCGCTCCTTCCGTACCAGATCGGAGGTAATGATCGTGACCGGTGGCGCAGCGTCGTCTGCCTGGTCGGGCTTTCCCGCATAAGATTTGATTTGCACGCCGGGGGCCATCGAAGTACAGGCGCTCGCCAAAGGCAAAGCCAATAGCATCATCCAACGGATCAATCGAGTGTGTAATGGAACATGCATAGTCAAATCCAGATGAAGAAGCAATCCGCTTGGCAGGCTGGCTGGTAAAAGCGGGTCTGCAGCGAATGATCTGAGATATCGCAAGCGGCCTGGAGATATTCCTTCCAGGCGTCTTGCCCGTTTGCGTGTCGCATGCCGTGCTGATGTCTGGCTGGCACCGCTTATCCTAAAGCTGTGTAGTGCCTTACCGAAAGACGGTTCCCATGCGGATCACGTGGATGACTATAGAGAATGGCTACTTCCGTCACACTGAGGTAGCGCAAACGTAAAGGAAGGGAAAAGCTGGCGTAGCCCGGAAGGAAAAGGTACATCAAAGAAATGCTTCCATCCCGAAAGATGCAAAGCGAAAATCTTCCTTAAGAGAAAGAAATGATGCGGCAGGAAATACGTCGTCTTGCGATGACAACTGCGGCGCACCTATATAAGGTACCTATCTAAATCAGAAGTCAGAAGCACCCATGTATGAACTCATACCTGGGCTGGGTATTTGCTTCTGACTGCTCAATAACACGCTCGCCTGCCGGCATGCAAGCCTGTCATAGTGTGGAGACTCCGCTCATGCTTCGCGCAAGGTCTGCAACGGCGGACGAGTCAGCACCTGGCGCAAACCGGCCCAACCGCCGATAAAGGCACAGATCGCCCCCAACGCCAGGCCCGCTATCCATAACCACGGATTGAATACCCAGCCAAACTTGAAAACCTGGCTTGCCAGTATCCAGCCAACCAGATTCGCACCTGTCGCCGCCAGCAAGCCGGCCAGTCCGCCGAGCAAGGCGAACTCTATCCATTGCGCCTGTGAAAGCTGCTTGCGTGTCGCCCCCAGCGCGCGCAGCAGGCTGGCTTCGCGGGTGCGCTCATCGCGCGTACCGGCCAGCGCTGCATACAGCACCAGCACACCGGATGCCAAAGTAAACAGGAACAGGAATTCGACTGCAGCGACCACCTGGTCAATCACTTCCTGCACCTGCTTGACGATGCTGCCGATATCCACGATGGTCAGATTCGGGAAATCGTTCATCAGTTGATTGACCAATCCGCTTTTCTCTTCCGGCAGCCTGAAGGCGGTGATCCAGGTTTGCGGCGCATCCTGCATCAGGGCAGGATTCAGGATCACGAAAAAGTTCACGCGCATCGACCCCCATTCCAGTGAACGTATGCTGGTGATGGGCGCTTCCACCTGTTCACCGGCGATATCAAAGGTCAGCGTATCGCCCAGCTTCAGTCCCAGCGTCTCGGCCAGCCCTTCCTCAACCGATGCCTCCGGCTTGCTGTCGTCCAGCCAGCGCCCTTCCACGACCTGATTCTGGTCCGGGATATCGCGCATGGCCGAGAGATTGAATTCGCGATCCACCAGTCGACGGGCCCGGCCTTCGCCGAAAGTATCTTCCGTGATCACCGTGTCATTGATCTTCAGCAGACGGCCACGGATCATCGGGAACATGTCCGGCACAGGTATGCCAGCCTGCTCAAGGCGCGCTTCGAAATCCGCTTTCTGGTAAGGCTGGATATTCAGCATGAAGCGGTTGGGCGCATCGGGCGGCGTGGCAGTACGCCACGCATCGACCAGGTCCTGGCGCACCACGGTCAGCAGCAGCAAGGCCATCAGACCCAGCGACAGCGCCACTACCTGCACCACGCTGGCCGCGGGACGGCGCTGCAACGCAGTAACAGCAAAACGCCAGCTCGGATGGGACGACAGACCGCGTATCCAGTGCAGCGAGATCACGGACAACCATCCGATCAGCGCGAACAGGGCAAAACCGCCGAAGAAGCCGCCCGCCGTCAGCAAACCCAATTTGACATCGCCCGCCTGCCACAACAGCAACCCGGCGAAAGTGGCCAGCCCGAGCAGATAGGTGGCCAACGTCAACGGCTTGGGTGCGGACTGCTCGCGCCGGATCACGCGGTTATGCGGCACATTGCGCAACTGCAGGATGGGCGGCAGTGCAAAACCGATCAGCAACAGCAAGCCGGTCGCCACACCCTGCAGCGCAGGCAGCATGCTGGCGGGCGGCAAGCCTGTTGCCAGCAGGCGGCCTAGCCATTCCACCAGCATGAAGTGTGCGGCATATCCCACGATGACACCGGCAAGGCTGCCGACCAGCCCCACCAGCAGGAATTCCAGACAATACATCAGCAGTACTTGCTGTTGAGTCATGCCCAGGCAGCGCAGCATCGCGCAGGCATCGAGATGGCGCAGCATGAAGCGCCGTGCTGCCATGGCAATGGCCACTGCGGCCAGCAAAGCAGACAACACGCTTACCAGCGAAAGGAATTGCTCAGCGCGCTCCAGCGTAGCCTGCATCG